>NZ_JAJNSA010000096.1:0-9669 GCF_027497875.1 Streptococcus sp. SM3
GAGTCAGAAGCTGAGAGATCTGACTCTTTTTCCATAGGACTATGTGGCAAGAGGCTGACATGGTCGGCAGAATTTGGTATACTAGAGAAGATAATGGGCTTTTTTCTAAAAGGAAAGAGCAGAGGAATAGCGAAGAAAAGGAAAAAGAATGAGCGAAAAAGAGCAAGAAATGACTTCGAAAAAGTTAGGGCTTCACGTGGGAGATAGTTTTCAGGATACACGTGAAATTCGCGAAGTGCTAGATAAATCAGTCTTTCGTGAAGAAGAGCCGACTCATAGCCAACAGGCAGAAGTCTTGGAGGAGCCGGTTGCAATGGAGGCATCAGAGGAAATTAGTGATGCCAAGCCAGAAGCAGTAGCAGAACCTACACAAGAATCTGAACAGGAAGCGGAGCAAACGCTCAGTCGGATGAGTCGTCGTTCGCGTAAGGCGGGAGTTGAAGCGGCAAAAGCGGAAGCATCTAAGGTAGAAGAGAATACGGAAGAGCTAGAAGCGGATGTGGCAGTTGAGCCGATCCGCCGTCAATTCAAGCGTCCAGTGCCTCTAGCGATTCCTTTTGTGTTGAGTCTCTTGATTAGTTTACTGCATGTCGGCGTGCCATTTTTAACCCGGTTTGCAACCGATCAGCAATCTCAAAACTTGTATGCTGGCTGGGCAATGACCAAAGGTCAAGTCCCGTTTGGTGATTTTTACGGAACCAATGGTCTTCTCTATTATGCGATCAACTGGTTGGGAAGCTTGGCGGGTGGACATTGGATCTTGATGATCCTCCAAGCGATTGCCCTCTTCTTTGCGGGTACTTATCTCTATCGTGTTGTGCGCCTGTTGGTGTCTGATAAAGATACAGCCAAGAATGTCCAGTTACTCTTTTATTTCTTGGTGCTAGGCCTTGGTTTTGGAGGGACTTATGTGACCTTCTTTAGCCTTCCAATCCTATTTGCCAGCATGAATTTCATTTTGGCTTATCTGATTGGGCATCGTAAGGACGAAGGCTTTATCCTTTACGGTGCAATTGCGGCCGTGGCTTTCTTGATTGATCCGATGACCAGTGCCCTGTTTTATTTATTGGCCTTCCTTGGTTTAACAGCCTTTAATATCAAGCAGAAGAGATGGGCGCGTGGTTTTTATCAACTGTTGGCAACTCTCCTTGGTTTTTCCCTCGTCTTTTATCCAATTGGCTATATCACCGTTTTGAATCAGACTTTTGGCTATGCCATTAACCAAGTAACCTATGTCTTTAATGCCTTGAATTTTAGCAATGGACAGACCTTCAGTAATGCCATTTATTACGGATTGTTGGCGCTCGCCTTTGGTCTGGTCTCTGCCTTCTTGATGTCCTTTACGAAGCAAAATAGCAGTGCTCGCCGGATCTTCCGCTTTATGGGATGGGCAGGTAGCTTGGTGGTCCTCATTGTGTCGATTGGTCTTCCTGAACAAGGCGCTTACCAATTGTTACCGATGTTGCCATTTGTTCTTCCTTTGTTTGCGATCTGGTTCTCACGAGATGGGGAAGAAAACGATGGGATCGAACGTCGTGGTCGGAAGAAGAAAAACAAGGAAGTTTGGGCCGCTTACTTTACGAGCCAAGTTTTCTTACCGCTAGTAGCCCTTGTCTATCTGTTGGCGAATCCAGTGGTTCAAGATGTCGTGCTTCAGTCTGGTCAATCGAGTGAACGGAGCGCTATTGCTAGCTACATTCATAACCATAGCAAGGCCAAAGATACCATCTATGCTTGGGATACGACAGCTATTCTCTATCAAGAAAGTGATCGTTTGGCAGCTTCTGCCTTATTGACTCCGACATCTTATCTGGGAATTAATGAAAATCGGACTAATGTGATCCAACAAATCGATCGGTCTGAACCCAAGTATATTGTGGTCAACAATCAGGTAGAGTTGACCTCCAATATGAAGGACTTGCTCAAAGAAAATTATCGTCTGGTTGAGAAGAAATACCGTCATTTCAAACTCTATCAACGCTCTTAAGAAAATCAATATCTTGTGTTTTAGAAAGTTTTTTAGAATTTTCACCACAAGATATTGATTTTTATTTTTGGAGTGGTATAATACAACTTGTATGTAAATAAATGAAGAGAGGCATGTTTGGTATGATCACCTTGAGAGAAGAAAAACTGAGAATGGCCCCGGATATTTTTGTTGAAAAACGAGATGGCCGTCGTGTTCAATTCGATGTTGAAAAAATTTATAAAGCCTTGTTGAAGGCGACAGAAGAAGTGACTTCTCTCACTCCAGTGATGGAAGCCAAACTAGAAGCTATTGTCGATCGTGTGATCGCAGAGATCTTGGAACGTTTTCCAAATGGCGTGAAGATCTATGAGATCCAAAATGTTGTCGAACATGAATTGCTTCAAGCCAATGAATATGCGATTGCTGAGAGCTACATTACTTATCGGACTCAGCGGGATTTTGAGCGCTCAAAAGCGACAGATATCAACTTTACGATTGGAAAACTCCTCAACAAGGACCAAGCGGTTGTCAATGAAAATGCCAATAAGGACAGCGATGTCTTTAATACGCAACGGGATTTGACGGCGGGGATTGTCGGTAAGTCTATTGGTCTCAAAATGTTGCCTAAACACGTAGCCAATGCCCACCAAAAAGGGGATATTCACTACCATGATTTGGACTATAGCCCTTATACACCGATGACTAACTGCTGTTTGATCGATTTTGAAGGCATGCTCAGAAATGGCTTTAAGATTGGGAATGCAGAAGTAGAAAGTCCTAAGTCCATCCAAACTGCAACGGCTCAAATCTCGCAGATTATTGCCAATGTAGCCTCTAGTCAGTACGGGGGTTGCTCGGCTGATCGGATCGATGAGGTCTTGGCCCCTTATGCGGAAAAGAACTACCAAAAACACTTGGCAGATGCCAAAGAGTGGGTGCTTCCTGAAAAGCAAGAGGACTATGCTTGGAGCAAGACTCAAAAAGATATCTATGATGCCATGCAATCGCTGGAATATGAGATCAATACCCTCTTTACCTCGAACGGACAAACTCCCTTTACTTCGCTGGGCTTTGGTCTTGGAACCAATCGCTTCGAACGGGAAATCCAAAAGGCGATTTTGGAAATCAGAATCAAGGGGCTTGGATCGGAACATCGGACAGCTATCTTTCCAAAACTGATCTTTACCCTCAAGCGGGGGCTCAACCTAGAATCTGGAACTCCTAACTATGATATCAAGCAATTGGCCTTGGAATGTGCGACGAAGCGCATGTATCCGGACGTTTTGTCTTATGACAAGATTGTCGAGTTGACAGGCTCCTTCAAGGTACCGATGGGATGTCGTTCTTTCCTTCAAGGTTGGAAGGATGAGAATGGCGTAGAAGTCAATTCTGGCCGGATGAATCTTGGGGTTGTGACAGTCAATTTGCCTCGGATTGCCTTGGAATCAGGCGGAGACAAGGAGAAGTTCTGGCAAATCTTTAATGAACGGATGAACATTGCTGAAGATGCCTTGGTTTACCGCGTGGAACGTACCAAAGAAGCGACACCAGCCAATGCGCCGATTCTCTACCAATATGGGGCTTTCGGGAAACGCTTGGGCAAGTATGACCAGGTAGATCAGCTCTTCCGTCATCGCAGAGCGACCGTTTCTCTTGGCTATATCGGACTCTATGAAGTCGCAACCGTCTTTTATGGTCCAAATTGGGAACACAATCCAGAAGCCAAACAATTCACGATCGATATCATCAAGGATATGAAAGCGCGCGTGGAAGAATGGTCTGACCAGTATGATTACCACTTCTCCATCTATTCGACACCGTCAGAAAGCTTGACAGACCGCTTCTGTCGCCTAGATACGGAGAAATTTGGTAAGGTTCCGGATATCACAGACAAGGAATACTACACCAATAGTTTCCACTACGATGTTCGTAAGAACCCAACGCCATTTGAGAAGTTGGATTTTGAGAAAGTTTATCCTGAAGCAGGTGCGTCTGGTGGCTTTATCCACTATTGTGAATACCCTGTGCTCCAACAAAATCCAAAAGCCCTTGAAGCGGTTTGGGATTATGCCTATGACCGGGTCGGTTATCTCGGAACCAATACGCCGATTGACCGTTGTTACAAGTGTGATTTTGAAGGAGATTTCACGCCGACTGAGCGCGGATTTGCTTGTCCAAACTGTGGTAATAGCGATCCGAAAACGGTTGATGTGGTCAAACGGACCTGTGGTTATCTAGGAAACCCGCAAGCTCGTCCCATGGTCAATGGCCGTCATAAGGAAATCGCTGCACGGGTCAAACACATGAATGGATCCACTATCAAATCATCTGGACACCAAGTGACAGATTAGAAAAGGACATTATGGGAAAATACCAATTAGATGATAAGGGCAAGGCTCAGGTGCAACGATTCCACGAGAAGCATTCAACAGGTGGAGTCAATAAAAAAGACCGAGTAGCAAGCCTAAGAGAGCAATTTTTAAAAAAGGCTAGGAAAAAATAAAAGTGAGAGTCCGCTCTCACTTTTCTCTTATGGGGAGGCAACGATGAAATTACGTAGACCAACTCTAGCGGATAAAGAGGCCATTCTAAGCATGATGGCAGAGTTCGAAGAGACCCAATCAGCTCATGACGGCGGCTTTTGGGATGCTGAGAATTTTGTTTATGAAGAGTGGTTGGAAAGTAATCAGAATCATGAAATGGGGATTAATTTGCCTGAAGGGTGGGTGCCTGATATTCAGTTAGTTGCTTTTTCGAGAGATGGACAAGCCGTAGGGTTTCTCAATCTGAGATTGCGTCTTAGTGACTATTTGCTGGAGGTAGGTGGTCATATTGGTTATTCCATCCGTCCCTATGCGCGTGGGAAAGGATTGGCAAAAGAGCAACTGCGACAAGGCTTGCAAGTAGCTAGAAGTAAAAATATAAAGCGAGTCCTAGTGACTTGCGATTGTGATAATGCTGCCAGTCGAGCAGTGATTCTGGCTAATGCCGGAGCTTTAGAGGATGTTCGAGGCGGGAAAGAGCGCTATTGGATTGATTTAGATTGAGGAAAGTTTATGAAGTTACAACGACCAACTTTAGAAGATAAAGACGCGATTTTAGAGATGATTGCTGAGTTCGATGCTGCAAAATCCTATATGCACGGTGGCATGGGCTCCACTTGGAAGCGAGCAAAGGATTTTGCGGATTGGTTGCGAATTGTAGAGCAGCAGGAGGATACTGAGAATCTGCCAGAAGGCTGGGTTCCTGCCATTCAATTTTTATCCTTTGATGAGACTGGCTACCCTCTGGGCTTTTTAGCCCTGCGCTTGTCCTTGAATGACAAATTATTTGTAGAGGGTGGTCACATTGGCTATTCCATCCGGCCCAGTCAACGCAGAAAGGGTTTGGCTAAGTTGCAGCTAGAGCTAGGACTAGCAGAGGCTCGAAAACAAGGACTAGAACGAGTGCTGATTACCTGTGATGAAGACAACGAAGCTAGCCGTCGCACGATTCTATCTGCTGGCGGTGTTTACGAAAATACAATCGACAGAAGTCAGCGCTACTGGATAGAGTTAGATGGGGAGGTGTCATGAACAATCCCAAACCTCAAGAATGGAAAAGCGAAGAACTGAGTCAAGGGCGCATCATCGACTACAAGGCCTTTAACTTTGTGGATGGAGAAGGGGTGCGCAACTCCCTTTACGTAGCAGGCTGCATGTTTCACTGTGAGGGTTGTTACAATGTAGCGACCTGGTCTTTCAATGCAGGCATTCCCTATACCAAAGAGTTAGAAGAGCAGATCATGGAAGATCTGGCCCAACCCTATGTCCAAGGCTTAACCTTGCTAGGAGGAGAGCCATTTCTTAATACAGGTATACTTTTACCCCTTGTAAAACGTATTCGGAAAGAATTGCCGGAAAAAGACATCTGGTCATGGACAGGCTACACTTGGGAAGAAATGATGCTGGAAACGCCAGACAAATTAGAGCTTCTCTCACTGATTGATATCCTGGTCGATGGGCGCTATGATAAGAGCAAACGCAACCTCATGTTGCAATTTCGTGGTTCTTCCAACCAGCGGATTATTGATGTTCAAAAATCATTGAAAGAAGGAAAGGTTGTCATCTGGGACAAGCTCAATGATGGCAAGGAAAGTTTTGAGCAAGTCAAGCGGGATGATCTTTTGTAGGATCTTCAAAAACCGGGTGTTTCACCCGTTTTTTTGGATTCTCTGCATAAGTATACAAGGGATTTTGTTTATTTTAGAAAGCGCTTACTTTCTAAATGTCCATAATGGACAAAAAAGTGATAATTAATGCATTTTTTGCTAAAAATATGTTACAATAAATATGATTAGGACTAATTGGAGGTATTTATGTCACAAAGGAGACGGAGTCGTCGTTCAGAGCATAAGTGGGGGCAATTGCGAATCGTTAATTCCGTATTGCTTATTTTTTTGCTTATGACCGCGAGTTGGGCGACCTATACCATGTTGGCCAATAACATCTTGGCTTTTCGCTATGTTAATGTTCTCGTGATGGTACTACTAGCTGTTCTCTTGCTCTTGTCAGCTTGGTTTGTGATCAAAAATCAGGCTAAAAAGACAACTTTGGTCCTGCTTCTTGTCGGCTTATTGGCTAGTTCAGGAGTTTTGTTTGCTAGTCAACAGCTGCTAAATCTGACGAGTAATGTCAATGGCCATTCTAACTATACAGAGTTTGAGATGGCTGTCTATGTCAAGAAAGATAGTGACATCAAAGACATCAAAGAAATCAAGGAAGTGGTGGCACCAAAGGGCAACAATAATGAAGCCAATCTCACGGCCCTCTTGGACAATATCAAAAAGACCAAGGGTCAGGAAATTTCTGTAGTCGATGCACAGACTTATCTAGATGCCTATAAGAGCCTGCAAGAAGGGAATGCTTCTGCCATGGTGCTCAACAGTACCTTTGAAGATACTATCGCTGCTGAAGATGCCGACTATGCGAAGAAGTTGAAGAAAATCTATTCCTACAAAATTCGAAAAGAAGTGGCAGCGACGAGCAAGGTGTCTGCCAATGCGGATGTCTTTAACATCTATGTCAGCGGGATCGATACCTATGGCCCAGTAACCTCGGTTTCACGTTCAGATGTCAATATCATCATGACGGTCAATCGGAAGACCAAACAAGTCCTATTGACAACGACACCACGGGATGCCTATGTACCGATTGCAGATGGTGGTAACAACCAAAATGATAAGTTGACCCATGCGGGGATCTACGGAGTGGATGCTTCGATCCATACCCTTGAGAATCTCTATGATATCAAGCTCAACTACTACGTTCGTCTCAATTTCACCTCCTTCCTCAAGTTGATTGACCTTCTAGGGGGAATCGATGTGGAAAATGACCAAGAATTCACGAGCCTTCATGGCAAGTTCCATTTCCCAGTTGGAAAGGTTCATTTGAATTCAGAGCAAGCTCTCGGTTTTGTCCGAGAACGCTACTCTCTTCAAGGTGGTGACAATGACCGTGGGAAAAACCAAGAAAAAGTCATTGCGGCCATTATCAAAAAGTTGACCTCTACCAAGGTCTTAAGCAACTACAATGAGATTATCGGAAACCTCCAAGATTCTGTCCAAACCAATATGCAGTTGCCGACTATGATGAACTTGATCAATACCCAGTTAGAAACGGGTGGTTCTTATGAGGTGACTTCTCAAGCGATCACCGGTCAAGGACGAAATGACTTGCCGTCTTATGCTATGCCTGGTTACAACCTCTATGTCATGGAGTTGGATCAAGCCAGCTTGACCAAGGCTAAGGAAACCATTCAAAAAGTAATGGAAGGAAAAGAAAAATGATTGATATCCACTCGCACATCGTCTTTGATGTGGATGATGGACCAAAGACAAGAGAAGATACGCGTGCCTTATTGGAAGAAAGCTATCGCCAAGGGGTGCGGACCATTATCTCCACTTCTCATCGTCGCAAGGGGATGTTTGAAACTCCCGAAGAAAAGATTTCTGAAAATTTTCAAGAAGTGAAAAAAATTGCGGCAGAGGTCGCGCCAGATTTAACGATTCATTACGGGGCAGAGATCTACTTTACCAATGATGTCTTGAAAAAACTGGAAGAAAAGATCATTCCACGTTTGGCAGATACGCGCTTTGCGCTGATTGAATTCAGCATGGGAACACCTTACAAGGAGATTCATACGGCCTTGGACCGTTTGCTCCATCTAGGTGTGACACCGGTGGTGGCCCATATCGAGCGCTACAAGTGCTTGGAGAAAAATGAGGAGCGCGTGCAAGAGATGATTGACATGGGCTGCTACATGCAGATCAATAGTTCCAGTGTTCTCAAGCCTCGCCTCTTTGGGGATGAGCAAAAACAACTGAAAAAACGAGCTCGGTACTTCTTAGAAAAAGACTTGGTACACTTTGTGGCCAGTGATATGCACAATGTGGATAAACGACCGCCTTATATGGCAGAAGCCTATCGCTTGATCAAGGAAGAATACGGAGAACAACGAGCACAAGCTCTCTTTGTCAGCAATCAAGAACTCTTGTTAGCGGATGAATTAATCTAACCAGAAAACAGGTGGAGAGATCCACATGAAGGAGTAATTAGGAAATGAACAATCAAGAAAATCAAGCAGTGGAAATTGATGTTTTCGCTATGCTGAAGACCCTATGGAAACGCAAGTTTTCGATCGTTTTGGTCGCTCTTGTCTTTGCCATTGCAGCATTTGGCTACAGTGCCTTTTTAGCCAAGAAAGAATACCAAAGTACTAGCCGGATCTATGTGGTCAGCCGTCAAAACCAAGACAACAATGCCTTGACAAACTCTGATTTGCAGGCTGGTTCTTACTTGGTTAAGGACTACCGTGAGATCATTCTTTCTCAAAATGTCTTGAGCCAAGCTATCGAAGAATTGAAACTCGATATGACACCTGCTGAGTTGTCGAAAAAGATCAGTGTGTCTGTTCCGACAGATACTCGTATCCTTTCGATCACGGCTAAGGACGGAGATCCAAAAGAAGCAGCTCGTATTGCCAATGGCCTTCGGAATGTAGCAGCTGAAAAGATCATTGCTGTGACCAAGGTGTCAGATGTTACGACCTTGGATGAAGCAGAAGTGCCTCAAACACCTTCTTCACCAAATATCCGACGCAATGTCCTTCTTGGTTTTATTGCTGGAGCTGGTTTGATGGTGGTTCTCATGGTCGTAGTAGAAGTCTTGGACGATCGTGTCAAGAGACCAGAAGATATCGAAGAGTTGATGGGCTTAACCTTACTTGGTATTGTGCCAGATATTAAGAAACTGTAGACTGGGGATCGCATGAATACGTTAGAAATTTCAAAAAACAAATTGCAAGAAGTTCGGAAGGCAGAAGAGTACTTTAATGCCCTGGCGACGAATATCCAATTGAGTGGGGTGGACTTAAAAGTCATCGCTATCTCATCTGTTCAAGAAAATGAAGGGAAATCAACCACTTCAACCAACTTGGCCGTTGCCTTTGCGCGTGCGGGTTACAAGACCCTTTTGGTAGACTGTGACATCCGGAACTCTGTCATGACAGGGATTTTCCGTAGCCGTACTAAGATCCAAGGCTTGACCGACTTCTTATCTGGCCGTAGCCAATTGGACCAAATCTTGTATGCGACTGATTTTCCAAACTTGGATATCATCGAGTCTGGACAGGTAGCACCAAACCCAACAGGTCTCTTGCAA
>NZ_JAJNSA010000097.1:0-9616 GCF_027497875.1 Streptococcus sp. SM3
TTCCAAAATCCATCCGCAAGGAACGTATGCAAGAGAATTTCAATGTGTTTGATTTCGAATTGACGGAAGAAGAGATCAAGAGTATCGAAGGCTTGGACCAAGAGAAATCCCTCTTCTTCGATCATCAGGATCCAGAAACAGCAGAATTTTTCATGTCCATTGTCAATAAGTAAAAGAATATACATGACAAAAATAGAAAAATACATTTATCATTTTTAATCATTTTGAGTGGCTTTATGGCCTTTACTCCATACTTAACTAATTTTAAAGGATGATATTTTTATAGCTATTGTTTAGTTTGTATTTCAGATTGAATAATACTGTTGAGAGAAAAATTATATATTATTAGAGATTAAGGAAAGGAGAAAAAATGTTTAAGATAAAACAAACTGCAGGACGGGATTTTCTTGAGAATTTTGCACCAGAATTTGCTCATTTTAATAATGAAATCCTTTTTGGGGAAAATTGGAACAATCAAGATATTGATTTGAAAACAAGAACGATTGTTACAATTGTAGCATGGATGTCCTCTGGAATAACCGATCAATCTTTAGTTAATCACCTTGAAAATGCAAAGAAAAATGGTGTATCACAAAAAGAAATTGCAGCGATTATCACTCATGTAGCTTTCTACTTAGGATGGTCTAAAGCTTAGGCAGTTTTTAATCTTGCTAAGGAAATTTGGAAAATAGATGTAGCTGATGAAAGTAGTAAAGCGGTCTATCAAGCTTCTATTTTGTTTCCAATAGGTCACGAAAATACGGAATATAAAAATATTTCATCGGTCAATCTTATTTAGCGCCTATTGCAAATGAGGGCTTCCCAATTTTTAATGTAACTTTTGAGCCAGGATGTCGTAATCATTGGCATACTCACACTGCAGAAAAAGGTGGCAGACAAATGCTCATCTGTGTTTGGGGGTGTGGGATATTACCAAGAATTTTGGGAAAAAAGCTGTTAAACTTCTTCCTGGAGATCCAGTTACGATTACTGTCAATATTAAACATTGGCACGGAGCTAGTCAAGATTCTTGATTCTCTCATTTAGTATTTAAGATTCCAGGGGAAAAAACAAACACAGAGTGGCATGAAGCCCTATCAGATGATAATTACCTGAAGACACAGCAATAAAATAAGTGAAAGAACTTGCCACCTATCAATAAAAAATGTATATTATGATTAGAGTTTAGAAAGAGGAAGAAGTAATGAAATCAGCAGTATATACAAAGGCAGGCCAGGTTGGACTTGCTACAATTGAACGTCCGCAAATTATCGAAGCAGATGATGCTATTATCCGCATTGTCCGTACTTGCGTTTGTGGTTCGGACCTTTGGAGTTACCGGAATCCCGAAATCGAAGAAGGACATAGAAATAGCGGTCATGAGGCGATCGGAATTGTCGAAGAAGTTGGTGAGAACGTTACTACAGTAAAACCAGGTGACTTTGTCATTGCCCCTTTCACACATGGTTGTGGTCAGTGTGATGCTTGCCGTGCTGGTTTTGATGGTTCGTGTGATAATCATCCCGGTAACAACTGGTCAGGTGGTGTCCAGGCTGAGTATATCCGTTTCCACTATGCCAACTGGGCGCTGGTTAAAATTCCAGGACAACCTTCTGATTATAGCGAAGGTATGCTAAAGTCCCTCTTGACTCTTGCTGATGTGATGCCAACAGGCTATCATGCGGCGCGTGTTGCTAATGTTCAAAAAGGGGATAAGGTTGTGGTCATTGGTGATGGGGCTGTTGGTCAATGTGCTGTCATCGCGGCGAAGATGCGTGGTGCGTCGCAAATTATCCTCATGAGTCGTCATGAAGATCGTCAAAAGATGGCTCTGGAGTCAGGTGCGACAGCTGTTGTAGCTGAACGTGGTCAAGAAGGAATTGCCAAGGTGCGTGAGATTCTAGGTGGTGGTGCAGATGCAGCTCTGGAATGTGTTGGAACAGAAGCAGCGGTTGATCAAGCTCTTGGTGTTCTCCATAATGGAGGTCGTTTGGGCTTTGTTGGCGTACCGCACTATGAAAATCGTGCCATTGGCTCAACCTTTAGACAAAATACAATAATCGGTGGTGGTCCAGCTTCTGTCACAACTTATGACAAACAAGTATTACTAAAAGCCGTTCTTGATGGGGATATCAACCCAGGTCGCGTCTTTACTTCAAGTTATAAACTGGAAGATATCGACCAGGCTTATAAAGACATGGATGAACGTAAGACCATTAAGTCTATGATTGTGATGGACTAAAAAAGAAAATCCTAATGGAGATTTGAGACTCTCTATTAGGATTTTTTGTCATGTTTAATTTGTGGAGTTATGGCAGAGTACTCTCTCTCAATGTCAGTCTGGTTCCCAGCATGGTCAGGCTAGGGATTTTGCGACCGTGGAGGACTTCCTTGTTAAGAATATCCATGCCTGCTCGGCCCATTTCTTCGGTATAGACGGTGATGCTGGAGAGGGGAGGATAGACCTGCTTGGTCAGGCTGGTATCGTTAAAGGAAATAAGGCTGACGCGGTCTGGCAGGCTGATTCCAGCTTCTTGGAGGGCACGGAGGGCACCGATAGCTAAACTATCGCTAGCTGCGAAAAATGCTGGTGGGAGTTGGTCTCCCAAGCTCTGAATGGCTTCCTTCATCAAGTCATAGCCAGACTGGGCAGTAAAGCTTCCTTGAAAGACCAGTTCATCATGATAGATTCCTTTTGTTTGACTGTAGTTCTTAAAATTTTCAAGTCGCTTGTCCTCAATGATTTCTTCTTGGTCGGTTGTTTCTTCAAGACCTGTTAAAATCCCGATACGATCCATCCCTTGGCTGAGGAAATAATCGATAACCTGTTTCATGGCAGTATAAAAGTCCGTGATAATGCAGGTGTGTCCTAGTGAAAGAGTATCGCTATCTAGAAATACAAGAGGTTTTTGGTATTCTTCAAAGGCAGAAATCTGTGCACGGCTGAACTTTCCGATACATAGAATCCCAATCACTTCCTCGCTCAGAGTAAAAGGATGGTCATTAAAATAGCGCAAGATATCATAGTCCAACTCTTGGGCTCTTTTTTCTATGCCTAGGCGAATCTGGTAGTAGTAGAGGTCGTCCAACTCTCCTTGTTCGCTGACCCATTGGATAATGGCAATCTTTTGCTTGGGCTTGTGGGGCTCGCCTGTCTTGAGGTGTTTGGTGTAGCCCAGTTCTTCAGCAACGGTTAAAATACGGTGTCTAGTTTCTTCTGTAACAGATAGGCTCTGGTCGCGATTGAGAACACGGGATACGGTCGCGATAGAGACAGAGGCTAGCTGTGCAATGTCTTTTAAGGTAGCCATAAATCCTCCTTGATTAGGTTAGTATATCATATTTTTCTGCTTTTTACTGATAATTTAGTAAAATTTTAGTAAAAAGGATTGACCTTGGGAAATACCTTGGATACAATAGAAGAAAACGATTACACGTTAAGATGACTTAACGGACAGTAAAAGGAGAATTCATATGACACAACATCTTACTGCAGAAGCACTTCGTAAAGACTTTCTTGCTGTTTTTGGTCAAGAAGCAGACCAAACTTTCTTTTCACCAGGTCGTATCAACTTGATTGGTGAGCACACAGACTATAATGGTGGACATGTATTTCCAGCTGCTATTTCCTTGGGAACTTATGGTGCAGCTCGCAAGCGTGACGACCAAGTTTTACGTTTCTACTCAGCTAACTTTGAGGACAAGGGCATTATCGAAGTGCCTCTCGCTGACCTCAAGTTTGAAAAAGAGCACAACTGGACCAACTATCCAAAAGGTGTCCTTCATTTCTTGCAAGAAGCTGGGCACGTGATTGACAAAGGTTTTGATTTTTATGTTTATGGAAATATCCCAAATGGTGCTGGCTTGTCTTCTTCAGCATCATTGGAACTCTTGACAGGAGTCGTGGCAGAGCATCTCTTTGATTTAAAATTAGAGCGTCTCGATTTGGTTAAAATCGGAAAACAAACAGAAAACAACTTTATCGGAGTCAACTCTGGTATCATGGACCAGTTTGCTATTGGTATGGGGGCTGACCAACGTGCTATTTACTTAGATACTAACACTTTAGAGTATGATTTGGTACCACTTGACTTGAAGGACAATGTCGTTGTTATTATGAACACCAATAAACGTCGTGAACTAGCAGACTCTAAGTACAATGAACGTCGTGCTGAGTGTGAAAAAGCAGTGGAAGAATTGCAAGTTACCTTGGATATTAAGACCCTGGGTGAATTGGATGAGTGGGCCTTTGACCAATATAGCTATCTGATTAAAGATGAAAATCGTTTGAAACGTGCTCGCCATGCTGTGCTTGAAAACCAACGCACCCTCAAAGCTCAAGTAGCCCTTCAAGCAGGAGATTTGGAAACATTTGGTCGTTTGATGAATGCGTCACACGTTTCCCTAGAGCATGACTATGAAGTGACTGGATTGGAATTGGATACTCTTGTTCACACAGCTTGGGGACAAGAAGGCGTTCTCGGTGCTCGTATGACAGGGGCTGGTTTTGGCGGCTGTGCTATCGCCTTGGTTCAAAAAGATACTGTTGAGGCCTTTAAGAAAGCTGTAGGCAAACACTATGAGGAAGTAGTTGGATACGCTCCAAGCTTCTATATCGCTGAAGTTGCAGGTGGCACTCGCGTCCTTGACTAGTCAAAAGGAGGCTCTATAGTGACCTTAGTAGATAAATTTGTGACACATGTCATTTCTGAAAGTTCATTTGAGGAAATGGATCGAATCTACCTGACCAATCGTGTCTTGGCACGAGTGGGAGATGGTGTTTTGGAAGTTGAGACCAATCTGGATAAATTGATTGACCTCAAGGATCAGTTGGTTGAGGAAGCCGTTCGATTAGAGACGATTGAGGATAGTCAGACTGCGCGTGAAATTCTTGGTGCTGAACTGATGGACTTGGTGACTCCTTGTCCGAGTCAGGTTAATCGTGACTTTTGGGAAACCTATGCCCACTCTCCTGAGCAAGCGATAGAGGATTTTTACCAACTCAGTCAGAAGAATGACTACATCAAACTCAAGGCTATTGCTAAAAATATCGCTTATCGTGTTCCATCTGATTACGGAGAACTTGAAATTACCATCAACCTCTCTAAGCCTGAAAAGGATCCGAAAGAGATTGCCGCAGCCAAGTTGGTGCAAGCTAGCAATTATCCTCAGTGTCAGCTTTGTCTAGAGAATGAGGGCTATCATGGTCGGGTCAACCACCCAGCTCGTAGCAATCACCGTATTATCCGTTTTGAAATGGTTGGTCAGGAGTGGGGCTTCCAGTATTCGCCCTATGCTTACTTTAATGAGCACTGTATTTTCTTAGATGGCCAGCATCGTCCCATGGCCATTAGTCGTCAGAGTTTTGAACGTCTGTTGGCTATCGTAGAGCAGTTTCCAGGATATTTTGCAGGCTCTAATGCCGACTTGCCGATTGTGGGGGGCTCTATTCTAACTCATGATCATTATCAGGGAGGTCGTCACGTATTTCCTATGGAATTGGCTCCCTTGCAAAAGACCTTCCGATTTGCTGGTTTTGAGCAGGTTAAGGCTGGGATTGTCAAGTGGCCAATGTCAGTGCTGCGTTTGACTTCGGATTCCAAAGAAGATTTGATCAACTTAGCTGACAAGATTTTGCAGGAATGGCGTCAGTATTCAGATTCTAGTGTGCAGATTTTGGCAGAGACAGACGGGACACCGCATCACACCATCACACCCATTGCCCGCAAACGAGATGGTCAGTTTGAGTTAGACTTGGTTTTGCGAGACAATCAGACATCGCCAGAGCATCCTGATGGCATCTATCATCCCCACAAGGATGTTCAACATATCAAGAAGGAAAATATCGGCTTGATTGAGGTCATGGGCTTAGCCATCTTGCCACCACGTCTGAAAGAAGAAGTGGAGCAAGTCGCCAGCTATCTCGTGGGAGATGGGGATACAGTTGTCTCTTATCATAAGGAATGGGCAGACAAGCTCAAAACCCACCATCCAGATCTAGCGGATAAAGAAAAAGCTCTTGAAATCGTCAAGGACTCTGTGGGTGCTATCTTTGCGCGTGTACTTGAGGATGCAGGAGTCTACAAGCAGACAGAACAAGGGCAGACAGCCTTTATGCGCTTTGTAGAACAGGTCGGAATTTTGCCAGACTAGGAGCTTTCTCCTTGCACAGTCCTATAAAAAGTAGTATCATAGTGTCGTTTGAAATATCAGGAGGAAACGATGAAAGACTTTCATTTTGACGCTATATCTGCCTTTGAAAATTACGAAATTGAACAAATGAGAGATGGTCATGTTGTGGTGACGACAAAAGTAGTGGATTCGTCTCTCAACTACTATGGCAATGCTCATGGTGGCTATCTCTTTACTCTCTGTGACCAGATCAGTGGTTTGGTGGTTATCTCGCTAGGGCTTGATGGAGTGACACTCCAATCCTCTATCAACTACCTCAAAGCAGGAAAACTCGACGACGTGTTAACCATTAAAGGAGAATGCGTCCATCAAGGTCGCACAACTTGTGTGGTAGATGTCGATATCACCAATCAGGAAGGTAGAAATGTCTGCAAAGCAACCTTTACCATGTTTGTCACAGGCCAACGGTCAGAAGACAGACAGGTGAGGATATAAAGAGTAATTTAATAGAGTGAGGTGGATTTTGGAATTTATAAAATTTGCCTTACTCATTTTTTGATATTGATATGATTTAATTCTAAAATAGAAAATTTAGTAATGTGGTAGAAAATACAAGAGTTGTGTTTTAATTTCTATGGTATAATTAAAAGCATGAAGATAAAAGAAATAAAGGAAGTTACTTTACAACCGTTCACGAAATGGACAGGTGGTAAAAGACAATTATTGCCTGTTATTAGAGAATTAATGCCTAAAACCTATAACAGGTATTTCGAACCTTTTGTTGGAGGTGGAGCTTTATTTTTTGATTTAGCTCCTAAAGATGCAGTTATTAATGATTTTAACGCTGAACTAATAAATTGCTATCAACAAATTAAGGACAATCCTCAAGAATTGATTGAAATTTTGAAAGTTCATCAGGAATATAATTCAAAAGAATATTATTTAGATTTACGTTCTGCTGATCGTGATGAAAGAATAGATATGATGTCTGAAGTACAAAGGGCAGCACGTATTCTCTATATGTTGAGAGTAGACTTTAATGGTTTATATCGTGTGAATTCTAAGAATCAGTTTAATGTACCTTATGGTCGTTATAAAAATCCTAAAATTGTTGATGATAATTTGATATCTGCTATTTCAACTTATCTGAATAATAATCAAATAGAAATTAAAAAAGGAGATTTTGAAAAGGCTGTTTTGGATGTTCAACCAGGGGATTTTGTATACTTTGATCCCCCGTATATTCCATTGTCAGAGACAAGTGCCTTTACTTCCTACACTCATGAGGGGTTTTCATATGATGATCAAGTAAGATTAAGAGATACCTTTAAGAAATTGAGTGATGCAGGGGCTTATGTTATGTTATCAAACTCCTCTAGTTTTTTGGTAGAGGAGTTGTATCGAGATTTTAATATTCATTATGTTGAAGCTACCCGAACTAATGGAGCAAAATCTTCGAGTCGAGGAAAAATTTCTGAAATTATAGTCACAAATTATGAAAAATAACGAATATAAGTATGGAGGTGTTTTAATGACAAAACCATACTATAATAAAGATAAAATGATTCTTGTTCATGCAGATACGTTTAAGTTATTATCGAAAATGAAACCAGAAAGCATGGACATGATCTTTGCTGATCCTCCATATTTTTTGAGTAACGGTGGTATATCAAATTCTGGGGGACAGGTTGTATCTGTAGATAAAGGTGACTGGGATAAAATTTCTTCATTCGAAGAAAAACATGAGTTTAATCGCAAATGGATTCGCCTAGCAAAAGAAGTTCTGAAGCCTAATGGGACGATATGGATTTCAGGTAGTTTGCACAACATATACTCAGTTGGAATGGCATTAGAGCAAGAAGGTTTTAAAATTCTGAATAACATTACTTGGCAGAAAACAAACCCTGCCCCCAATTTATCTTGTCGTTATTTTACCCATTCTACTGAAACCATTTTATGGGCTAGAAAAAATGATAAAAAAGCTCGTCATTACTACAATTATGATTTAATGAAAGAATTGAATGATGGAAAACAAATGAAAGATGTCTGGACCGGCTCTTTAACAAAGAAAGTTGAAAAATGGGCTGGGAAACATCCAACTCAAAAACCAGAGTATTTGTTAGAACGCATTATTTTAGCCTCTACTAAAGAGGGTGACTATATTCTAGACCCATTTGTTGGTAGTGGTACTACGGGTGTTGTTGCGAAGCGATTAGGTAGAAGATTTATAGGTATCGATGCTGAAAAAGAATATTTGAAAATAGCAAAACAAAGAATTGAGATAGAATCTTATGCTTCAAACAGGTGAATATGCTACATATAAGGAATTTGGGATTGATTTAATACAAAAATTAGATGAAGAGGGCTTCACAGAAGCTATTCAAAATGGGGAACTACCAAAATCAAAATTTATAGAGACGCCGCAAGGTATTATTTTAAAATTTTATGGTTTTAAAGCTATAGATGTGAAAACAAAAAATCGCTTGAAGAGAACATCATATGATTGTTTAGTTCAGTATCGGAGTGAAGATGTTAAATTTGAAACAATTTGTCAAGAAATTATAAGAAAGTGTCTAAAAACAAAAAATGAAGTAAATTTAGTAAAGAACATTATTTATATATTTTTGAAAACTATAGCAAAACACCCTTTAACAAGTATTGATATTTTTTTTAAAGAATATTTTATATATAATGGAAAATTGAGGAAAATATCAGAAGAAAGAATTAATAACTTGAATTATGAAGTTATAGAGAAAGGTATAAACTCTCTAAATATAGTATTACTTGAATTAGATAGCATAGGAAAGTATACTTTTCAGGAATTGATTAATATAATTAGTTATATTGCTGTCATTGAAGAATTAAACTACCCTAAAATTATTGGCTCTAAGAATTATAAAGGACGTGAGCATTGCTTTGGCAGGTATGTAGAAGTTTTATTTGATAACGAAAAAGAATTAAAAAGATTGGTTAAATCAAATGCATTTAACAACGGAGCTCAATTTATTCCTAAGAAGGAATTAAAGGAATGGTATTTTACAAATGAAATTGAGGAAGACCGCATTGAATTGGATAATAACAAAAATTATTGTTAAAGGAGATTATATTAATGGTAAGAATTACAATTAACGCAGATGGTTATAACAATGGTACTGTAACAAGAAAATGTCCTCATTGTGGTGAAGAAAAGTCAATTGATGATTTTGGATACCGTAATATGGGGAATGATAATATTAGAAATCAATCTTGGTGTAAGGAGTGCCGGTAATGAAGTTACAAAAATATATATATCTTTCAAATGAAGACCGATTAAAACAATTTTTAAATACTCTTTCAGTAACCAATCGTACTCCTGAGTACTATGTGAATTGGAAGAAAGTTGACCGTGAGACAAAGAAGTATGAACTAGATTTGAATACTTTGAACTACTTAATTGGTAAAGATGATATTTATTCAGAAGCTCTACGTTTATTCACTAAACAAC
>NZ_JAJNSA010000098.1:0-9602 GCF_027497875.1 Streptococcus sp. SM3
TGGGTTCGGATCTGGCGCAAATCGATCTCAGAGACGGAATCGAAATCCCCCACTGCTATATCTAAAGGCAGACCTTGTTTCAGTAGCTTCAAACAGCCACCATCAACGCCTACATAAGCGTCATGATCTCTTGGCAAGAGCGCACTGTCCCCTCCTGCCAGTATTGCGATGTTACCCATTTACAGCATCTCGGAGCGTTTGAACGCGCTCATTGACATCTCCATTAAAGACATAAGAGCCTGCTACAAAAACATTGGCCCCAGCTTCTTTGGCTTGGGAAATAGTTTGAGCATCAATTCCTCCATCCACTTCGATATCAAAGTCTAAGCCTTTTTCTTCACGAAGAGTGGCTAATTCGCGCACCTTGTCCATGGTTTCAGGCAAGAAGGCTTGACCACCGAATCCTGGATTAACGGTCATGACCAAGACTTGATCCACCAAGTTCAAGACATGTTTGATACTGTCTACAGGAGTCCCTGGGTTGATCACAACACTCGCCTTCACACCCGCTTGACGAATTTTTTGAAGAGCTCCGTGGATATGAGGAGTTGCTTCTACGTGGATGCTGATGATATCAGCACCTGCACGGGCAAATTCTTCGATATGGTGTTCGGGATTGGTGACCATCAAGTGGCAATCAAAGACCAACTTGCTATGTGGACGCATGCTCTCTACGACACCAGCTCCAAAGCTGATATTGGGCACAAAATGACCATCCATGACATCGATATGGGCATAGTCAGCTCCAGCTGCTTCTAAGCGTTTCAATTCACTTTCAAAATTGGCATAATCGGCACTCAAAATTGAGGGTGCAATTTTCATTGTTTTCATCGTTGTAGTATCTCCTATTTTGGCATTTTTTTCGAAACTTTTTTATAGGTTTCGCGACGGTTTTCAATCTCACTTAGAAATTGCAAGTAATCCTCATAACGGAAAGGTGCAATTTCCTCTCTTTCAACGGCTGGTTTCACCGCACAAGCGGGCTCATGCGTGTGGGTACAGGTACGAAATTTACAAGAGTGGCTCACATCGGCGATTTCTGGGAAGGCATGATTTAAGTCTTCGCTGGTCGTCACTTCATAATCGAGGGAGGAGAAGCCAGGCGTATCTGCGATCTTTCCTCCATTTAAATGGTAAAAGCTGACAGCTCGGGTCGTGTGTCTACCGCGCCCCAGACTATCTGAAATCTCACCCGTTTCAAGCTCCAGATCCGGAGCAATTTTATTGAGCAAGGTCGATTTTCCTACACCGGTCTGTCCCATAAAGACCGTGGTTTGATTGGTCAAAAGGGGCAAGAGTTCTTCAATCGACAAGACAAAATCATAGCCGATAGCCTGATAGATTCCTTGGTAGTAGTGGATGTCTTCCATATCTTCTAATAAGTCCAGTTTTGAAATATAGACAATGGGATGAATCCCCTTATGCTCCAAAAGAACCAGAAAACGATCTAAAAGATTGGCATTGAAATCCGGTTCCTTAGCTGACATAATCACTACTGCCTGATCAATATTGACAATAGGAGGGCGCACGAGGCTATTTTTTCGAGGCGCAATGCTCAAAATGTAGCCTTCTGAATTCTCTTCAGCAGAGAACTCCACCTGATCCCCCACGTAAGGAGTCTGTCCTTTTTTTCTAAAATTTCCACGAGCCCGTGTCTGGTAAATGTGACCATCTGACTCCACGTAGTAGAAGCCAGCCAAGGCCTTGACGATTGTTCCTTGCAAATCGTACTCCTTTGAGATTAATACTATCTATTATACCAAAAAATGAGAAATAAGGCTGGATTGCTTGATAAGAAAAAACGAAAAGTGAACCTCTCCGGACGCTTTTAGAAACGAATAGGTTCATTTTTTAAATGGATAGAAACAGAAGACGGAGTATCTGTTATGACTTGTCTTTTAGCAGAATTCGGGAAAGGACACCTTCCTTTTTTTCCTTGGCATTTTTCCTAAAAAGTGTATAATAGAACTATGCGGAGGTGGTGGAATGGCAGACACGCATGCTTCAGGCGCATGTGCCCCTTCGGGCGTGAGGGTTCAAATCCCTTTCTCCGCATCTTGGAAAGGTGGCCCAGCTCGGTACGGCACCGGACTCGAAATCCGGCAAGTGGATTTTATTCACGCGCGGGTTCAAATCCCGTCCTTTCCTTCTACAACAAACAAGACATGAGCTACGAAGTTCATGTCTTTTCTGTTATTTTATTCCTGCTTCTAGAAGGCCATCTGCTAGGCGAGCGAAGTCTTCTAAGCTAAGAGCTTCTCCTCGTACAGAAGGTTGCAGGCCTGCAGCTTGGATTCCTGCTTCCAGCTTGGCTTTGATTTCTTCGGTCTTGCCAAAGCGACTGGTCAAGTTGTTCCAAAGCGTTTTGCGTCGGTGGACAAAGCTAGCCTTGCTGACAGAGAAGAAGAAATCTTCATCCTTGACTGCTACTGCTGGTTCTTCGCGACGGACCATCTTCAAAATGGCAGAGTCGACGTTTGGTGCTGGCACAAAGACGGTGCGAGGCACGATAAAGGCTACCTTGGCAGTCATATAGTATTGGACTGCAATGGATAAAGAACCATAAGCCTTGGTGTTGGGCTCAGCCGAGATGCGGTCTGCCACCTCTTTTTGCATCATGACCACAAATTCTTGGAAAGGAATCTTGGATTCGATCAAGTGCATGAGGATAGGAGTTGTGATGTAATACGGAAGGTTAGCCACCACCTTGATCGGAAGGTCTGGATTTTTAAACTCTGCGATGTACTGGTTGAGGTCTACCTTGAGGATGTCTTGGTTGACAACCGTGACATTGTCAAAATCCCGTAAGGTATCCGCCAAAATGGGAACCAGGCGGTCATCGATCTCAAAGGCCATGACTTCTGCCGCATTTTCCGCCAAGAACTCAGTCAAAGCTCCAATTCCAGGACCGATTTCGATGACATTGACCTGCTTATCGATCTCTGCCGTATCCACAATTTTTTGAAGGATGTTGGTATCGGTCAAAAAGTTTTGACCGAAGGATTTTTTAAAGGTAAATCCGTGACGCTCCAGCACTGCCTTGGTCACGCTATAATCTGCAATTCTCATTTTTTCTCTTTTCTAATCAGTTTAGAGGTAAAGGATCCCCTCTACTTCCGTCTTAATAACTGGCCATCGCCTCTTCGACTTGGGCCAAACAAATTCCAAACAACTCCAAGCGTTTGATCAATTGCTTGCCATTGCAGTAGCCGATGCGCAAGGTTTCGCCTAGATATTCCCGTCGTTTGCGACTATCGCTTCCCATCAACAGGCCAAGCCGCATCAAGTCAGTCTTTGTGATATCAAAGAAATGCTCATCTTCGTAAGACCCAACCAGTCCAGCTAGGGCTTTTTCTAAGTCTTCAAAACTGGCATGCTCCACTCCAAGAGAACGCCCCTTGGTCTTGGATTTGGGCACTGCCTCGCCACGATTTAAAAAGGCATGCTTGGCCTGGGGCACCTCTTGCATAATGATCTTGCGAATCCGCTCGCCATTATAGTCTGGATCGGTAAAGACAATGACCCCACGCAACTCTTGCAAGGTAGCAATTCGTTCCAAATCATCTTGATCGATCGCAGAGCCTCGGGTTTCATAGGTATCCACCTCATAAAAACGACGGAGATTGGCTGTATCGTCCTTGCCCTCCACGACAATTACTTCTGGTATTTTTCTTTTCTCAGTCAAGGCCAAATACCTTTCTTGCATTGTCGTAGGTTGCCTGAGCCACTTCTTCTGTTGTTAAGCCACGTAGTTCTGCAATAAAATCTACCACATAACGAGTGTAGGCTGTTTTATTTTCTCGACCACGTTTGGGAACTGGTGCCAGGTAAGGGGCATCTGTTTCAACCAAGATCTTGTCTAACGGAAGGCCAGCTGCCGCTTCTTGGACATCTGTGGCTTTCTTAAAGGTCACCACTCCAGAAAAGGAAATCATCATTCCCAAATCCATGAAGCGTTTCGCTTCTTCTAAACTTCCTGAGAAAGAATGCATGATCCCACCGCGAGGACCAACTCCTTCACTCTTGATGATGCCATAAGTATCTTCTAAAGCATCGCGTGTATGCACCACAAAGGGGAGGTCCAAGTCCTTAGACAATTGAATCTGACGACGAAAAACCTTTTCTTGGACATCTTTTGGTGCCGTCATCCAGTGGTAATCCAGACCGATTTCTCCGAGTGCGACAACTTTGGGATGTTTTAGCTGTTCAAGTAAATAGGCCTCCACTTCAGGAGTATAATCGCCTGCCTCAGTGGGGTGCCAACCAAGCGTGAGATAGAGTTCTGGATGCTGGTCTGCCAACTCCATGGCACGCTCAATCGTCGGTTTGTCAAAACCAACGATATTGTGGGCTACAACACCCATTTCCTTGGCCAAGTCGAGCTCTTCTTGTTCTTTTCCTGCGAATTCTTCCACATTGAGATGGGTGTGGGTATCAAAAATCTGCATGATCTTCCTTTTCTTCCGAGTTTTTCTTCTTTCTATTATAGCAGAAAGCGCCTCTAAATTCACTTTCGGACAAAACAAAAACCAGTAGTCTCGAGTTTCTACTGGTTTTTAGGTTTTTATCTGAATTAGGCAGCCAAAACTTTGCGTCCTTTACGACGACGAGCTGCCAATACGCGACGACCATTTTTAGTTGCCATACGGTGACGGAAACCATGTTTGCGCGCACGACGAAGTTTACTTGGTTGATAAGTACGTTTCACGATGAATACCTCCTCATAGATTTTGTATTCGTTTAGCCGGCTAGTTGTGATCAGTTACTAAACATACTTTACTATTCTATCGGATTCGACTCTATTTGTCAATAGCTATGGCAAAATTGTTGCAAATACAGGTCGGAGAACACCTTTCTACACCTGACGGGTTGCCAAGTAATAGGGTTCCAGAGCCACCAGCGCCTCTTGCAACTGATCCAGGATATTCTCTAGGGAACTCTCCTCAACTAGAGAAACATCGTATTTGACGAGGACCTTACGAACCGTCCCTTCTGCTACTCCTTGCAACAGATCATGGCGGTTCTTTTCTGTTCCTTCTACCCTTTGACTCTCTCCATTTTTCTGGGCGAAATAATAAACTGGCTGAGTGATGGGTATGGTGAGAACCATTTGTTGTTTTTGAAGGCTCTGCTCATCTTTTTTTCGCTCGATAAAGCTCACCTCTAAGGAAACTCCAAAATCAACTGCATCTCCATAAAGCCTCAAGGCAAACATGGGTTCTGCCATCGTCCCTTCTCCTTTTAGATAGGCCCAAAAATGAGGCCGCAAGATCTGGGCCTGGTTCATCCATTGACTGGTCCGATCTTGCTCCAAGTAGGGGTGGCGCTTCTGAAAGGCTGAGACCAAATCGGTGAATTCCTTACGAGCCGCTTGAGCTAGGGCACGATACTGCTCCATCTCCGATGCTAGCACCCCTGCCTTTGCTGGAGCCAGGTATTTCATTCCTTGAAGCTTTAAAAACTCTCGAATCGCTGCAAATGCCATCTGCTTCCTTTCTAAACCTAAAAAAGGAGAGATCGGCTCAATCCCGTCTCTCCCTTATGGGAAATAATAGCTTGATTATCCTTCGATGTCTACCACTACGTAACGGTTTGGTTCTTCCCCTTCAGAGTAGCTAGTGACTCCTTCCATCTTAGAGACAATACGGTGAATGATTTTGCGTTCACTGTTTGACATCGGATCTGTCTGTTGGGCTTGCCCATCTTCGAGGGCACGCGTTGCCAACTTCTGAGCATAGCTTTGAAGAACTTCCGCCCGGTGTTCTACATAGTCATTCACATTAATGGTAATGTAAAAATTCTTTGAGTAGCGGTTATAGAGGTAATTTTGCGCCAAAAGTTGAAGAGCCTTCAAGACTTTTCCGTGGTAACCAATGACACGTCCTGGCTCATTGGTATCAATTTGCATATTGACCGTACGGCGGTTGTGACTGCTTGAGATTGTCGCATCCACATCCATTTCATCGACCACTGTTTGAACATAGGCTGTCACATCATCTACGACTTCTTCGATGTTGTAGTTTTCCTCTACCTCGATACCAAGGTTTGAGAAATCAGATTCGCTTGATTCTTTTGTCGCTGGTTCTTTAACTTTTTCAAGGATATGTTCATGTCCTTTTTCTTCAAGAACAGTATCTGCTTCTTTGTCATGTTTCAGGATTTCGGTCTTGATTTCTTCAGAGACAACTTCTCCTTCTTCTTCGACCTTTTTGATCGCTGCTACGACGCGTCCGAGATCGACCGTCGCTTCGCTCACAGTCTTAACCGGTTCGTTTTGCGCATTGATCTCATCTGGGACACCTTTGACAGCTTTTTGATTGGCTTTTACAACAGTTGTTTCTGCAATGGGCTCAATCTCTACTTGGGCTGGTTTTTTCCCAAACAAGCCAAGAAAACCTTTCTTTTCACGCGCTACAACCGTAATATGTGCCTTCATACGAGGAATATCTAAATCGTTCAGACCTTTTTGAATCGCTTCTTCAACAGTTGCTCCAGTATATAGGACCATATGTCCACCTCTTTCTTATTTTTTCTTTTTCTGTGCTTTGTTTAGGGCACGACGTTTTTGTTTTTCCATGTCGCGCGAAGCTTGTTCTTTTGCTTCACGCTCTGCAATAATCTTGAAGGGGTTGTTCAAGAGATAGGTTTGCCCGACTTGGTAAGCATTGGAAGTCACCCAGTATAGTGCGACCCCGCTGGCTGAGAACAAGGCAAAGAAGAAGATCATCACAGGCATCACATACATCATGGTTGTCGCACTACCATTACGCTCTGGCATGGCTTTATTGGTCAACCAACTGCTGAAAAATGTGAAGAGTGCTGCAAGAACCGGCAAGATATAAGTCGGGTCGATCGCGCCAAGGTCCAACCAGAGGAAGTGACCGACTTTAAGGAATTCGACACGGCTCAGCGCTTGGAACAAGGCCATCAAGACCGGCATCTGGATTAAGAGAGGAAGGAAGGCTGAAGACGTTTTGACGCCTTTTTCCTTGTAAAGGGCCCGCATCTCTTCAGAAAGTTTGGTCCGACTATCAAGATCCTTCCCAGGATACTTAGCTTGTAATTCCTTGAGGAGGGGTTGAATTTCCTGCATTTTGCGGGTTGAATTCATTTGATATTGGAAGAGAGGCAAGAGGACCGTCCGTATGACAATGGTAAAGACAATAATCCCTACACCGATACTTCCGCCAAAGGACAAGAAGCGGATGGCTTCTGCAAAGAAGTAGACGAAGCGTTCCCAACCACCTGTCGACTGAGCTGTCACTTGAGAGGTTCCACAAGCTGTCAAGACCAATAAGGCCGCTCCTAATAATCCAGTTAACTTCAGTTTCTTTTTCACATTATTCCCTTTCTTGGTAGACATGCGCTAATTTTAAGACATGTACAAGATTTTTCTCTACTTGATGAAAGTCGAGCTCCTCCACTCCTTTACGAGCAATGACAACAAAATCATCGGTCGTAAGGAAGGCTTGGTGTTTGATCAAAACATGGCGAATCAAACGTTTGATGCGATTTCTGGTCACAGCATTTCCCAGTTTCTTACTAACAGACAGGCCGACTCGAAAATGCGGTTGGTCTTTGCGCAAGCGGTAAACAACGAATTTCCGATTGGCAACATTTTGACCACTTTTAAAAATAGCATTAAAATCTTTGTCACGTTTGACGCGGTAGCTTTTTTTCAAACCTCAACTCCCTCTATTAAATTTATTCTATTATACCATATTTTCAAAAAAAACCAATCTCACTCAGGAAATCGGTTGCTACTTAAATACAGATAAAAGTAAAGGCAAGGTGTAGTAGAGATTGAGCAAGATATGAGCTAAAATTGGAGAAAGGAGCGTCTTACTCCGATAATACAGGATCCCAAAAATCACACTCGGTAGGAGATAGATGATAGAAGCTCCTAGCGAAAAGGGATTGTGGAGAAAATGTAGGCCACTGTAGATGAGGGCTGGAAGCCAAATTTCAGCATAGAGTTTCCAGCCTTTGAAGTAGGCATTCACCAAGGCTCCGCGAAAGATCAGCTCTTCTGTCACCGGCCGGATGACAAGCATTGCAATCACTAGGATAAGCACACCTGTGGGGCTAATTTCCCGTGGAAACAGACTCAAAACAGCTGCCCGTCCTTGAACAAAACCACTGATGAAGTAATCCAACCAGTAAACCAAACAGGCCGCAAAAACGGCTTCTATCAGAGCTTGAAGAGGGTTCTTCCCCAGCTTAAACTGCGCTTTTTTAGAAAAACGGTAGACCAAAAATCCTGTAAAGACTGCATAGAGGCCTTCTAGGCCAAATAAGGTCCAATAATAGCTATTGGCGCTTGCTACACTATTGGAGACATACTGGGCCAAGGGACGAAATTGAGGCCGAACATAAAAATAAAACAAGAGCAGAAAGAGGGGATACAGCAGTGAGAGCTTTCCTTTGATGAATTTCATAGATACCTTTCCTATAAAGTCTGACAAATCGTATAGTGCATCTTACCATAATCGTGACAAGGTTTCAATGAAAAAGGATGCCTTCCTACTCTCTGAGATAGGCCACATAACCACCTAAGACAGCGACTAGAATCAAGAGACAAAGAAAAGTTTCCATCCATACGAGAGCTGTCAAGAAAGGTAGTTGCAACAAGCCTTGGGCCATTTTCAAAGAGGTCGCTGTGATAACTGTTGGAAAGGTCAGAGCTGAAAAAGCAGGTTGAAAACCTTCTTTGATCATTCTCGGTAGGCGTGTCAAAACAAAGAAATAAAAACCTTGTGAGGCAACTACCATGATCAGTAAGAACCAGGTGGGCAAGCTCGCTCCACCCACACGAACCAGGGCTGCTAAAAGAAGAGAAAAGGGAGCACAATAGATGCCTTCTTGGCCCAACAGATGACTGGGTAAAGGGGACTGCTTCAAATCATGATAGATAAGGGGATAAAGAAGAAAGGTCAAACCAAAACCAATCACTAGAGCGAGATAAGCAATCTCTCTGATTCCTACAACTGGATAGGTCAAGGCTGCTACTGCAATGCCCACATAGAGAACGGTCCAACTGGGAGTGGCATTGGCTCTTGGTCGCGCTAGGACATGGGTCTTGGTAAAATAGAGAATTAAGCTCAGATCCAAGAGAAAGGCAGACCACCAGACCAACTGTGATAGACCTCCAAAGGCGGGAAAGAGGTGCAAAAGATAGGTGGATAGAATCATCCCTGCCATGGGAAAGGTCGCCATCCCAGATAAAAGAGCTGGTTGTTGGAGTTCTATCTTGGTTTCTTGCCAGCGAATCGCATGATAAACGACAAAGAAAAACCAGAAGAACAAACCTGTCAGACTAAAGGCATGAGCAAGGAAGGGTAGCGAGTCTGCAAGAAGGTTTCCAGCGCCAACCAGTCCTAACAGACATCCTGAAAATACTAAGGGGATCTTTTTCATCAGAAGCTCCAATCATGTTGTCGTTTTCAGTATACCATAAAAGAGAAGGAAGCAGGATAAAAAAAGAGAGTGGGACAGAAATCGGTAATTCGTTAGAATTCGATTTCGTCGTCCCACCTCCGCACAGTTGAGTAGGGCTGTAAAAGCTGATGAAATCAGCGTAGTAGAGCCCACTCAACCACTGC
>NZ_JAJNSA010000099.1:0-9110 GCF_027497875.1 Streptococcus sp. SM3
GACGGCCAAAATATTATCTACAACGAACTCAACAAACAAAACACAGAAGGCCTCTTCTATCGTACGGATATCGGTAGCAAGGCGAATAAATAATTAGCGACCGTAGGTCGTAAAAGGCGAGCGAAAGCGAGCTAATGGGAGACAATCACCACTGTTGTGAAAAAACGATTGGCTTTTTAGCCAATCGTTTAGGGAAATCGGAAGACTTAAGGCTTCCGATTTAGGCATGAGACACCTTTGGTGGCTGCTGCCGTCCCTCACAACCTAAGGTGATTGTCAAAAAAGGAAGAAAAAGGATAAAAAATGAAACCAGTAATTTCCATTATCATGGGCTCAAAATCCGACTGGGCAACCATGCAAAAAACCGCTGAAGTCCTCGACAACTTCGGCGTCGCTTACGAAAAGAAAGTTGTTTCCGCCCACCGGACGCCGGATCTCATGTTCAAACATGCAGAAGAAGCACGTAGCCGTGGCATCAAGGTTATTATTGCAGGTGCGGGTGGTGCTGCTCACTTGCCAGGGATGGTTGCTGCTAAAACAACCCTTCCAGTTATCGGCGTACCCGTCAAGTCTCGTGCCCTTAGTGGCGTGGATTCGCTTTATTCCATCGTTCAGATGCCTGGTGGGGTACCTGTTGCGACCATGGCTATCGGTGAAGCAGGTGCGACTAATGCAGCTCTCTTTGCCCTCCGTCTCCTTTCAGTAGAGGACCAGGCTATTGCGACAGCGTTAGCGGATTTCGCAGAAGAACAAGGAAAAATCGCAGAGGAGTCGACGAATGAGCTCAACTAAAACCATTGGTATCATCGGTGGTGGTCAACTCGGTCAGATGATGGCGATTTCAGCTATCTACATGGGACACAAGGTTATTGCCTTGGACCCAGCAGCTGATTGCCCAGCCTCTCGTGTGGCGGAAATCATCGCGGCCCCATACGACGACGTAGAGGCTCTTCGTCAGTTGGCAGATCGCTGTGATGTTCTCACTTATGAATTTGAAAATGTGGATGCTGACGGCCTTGACGCTGTTATCAAAGACGGTCAGCTTCCACAAGGAACAGACCTACTCCGCATTTCTCAAAATCGAATCTTTGAGAAGGACTTTCTTTCCAACAAGGCCCAAGTCACTGTGGCCCCTTACAAGGTTGTGACCTCAAGCCAAGATTTGGCAGATATCGACATTTCTAAAAACTATGTCCTCAAGACAGCGACCGGTGGTTACGACGGCCATGGTCAAAAGGTCATTCGTTCAGAAGCAGATTTGGAAGAAGCCTATGCGTTAGCTGATTCAGCAGACTGCGTTTTAGAAGAGTTCGTCAACTTTGATCTTGAGATTTCAGTCATCGTGTCTGGTAATGGCAAGGGCGTGACAGTCTTCCCAGTTCAGGAAAATATCCACCGCAACAACATTCTTTCAAAAACCATTGTGCCTGCTCGCATTTCAGAAAGTCTAGCTGAGAAAGCTAAAGCGATGGCAGTGCGAATCGCTGAACAACTGAACCTTTCTGGAACGCTCTGTGTAGAAATGTTTGCGACAGCTGATGACATCATCGTCAACGAAATCGCGCCACGCCCCCACAATTCAGGGCATTATTCGATTGAAGCTTGCGACTTTTCACAGTTTGACACCCATATCTTGGGTGTTCTCGGAGCACCACTCCCAGCAATTCACCTTCATGCACCAGCTGTCATGCTCAATGTTCTCGGCCAACATGTCGAGGCTGCTGAAACATATGTGACAGAAAATCCAAGCGCCCACCTCCACTTATATGGTAAACTAGAAGCGAAGCACAACCGCAAAATGGGTCATGTGACTTTGTTTAGTGATGAACCAGATAGTGTGGTTGAGTTTGGGAAAGGAATTGATTTTTAAGTGAAAATAGCGATTCTAGGACTTGGAGTCATCGGGACCACTTATGCCTACGCCTTTCAAAAAGCAGACCATCAAGTGGAGCATGTACTGAGAGATAGTAAGAAAAGCACTGCTCCGAAGGAGTTGTCGGTTGATCTACTAGATGGTCGCTATCATTCCAAAGGTGAGAACAAACACGACACCTATGAAGTTCATGTGGCGGAAGCTGATTCGGAATATGATTTTATTTTTCTGAGTGTGCGTCATGGGTTTGTCAAAGAAGCTGTGGAAACCTTGCGAAAAAATAATATAAAAGGCACCCTTGTTTTCTTCTGTAATTTCTGGAATACTCGAAAAGAGGTCCAAGAGTGGGCAGGAGATTACGACTATATTCTGGCTTTTCCGACAGCGGGTGGTCATATGCAGGAGGACCATTTAGATGGCGTCTTGTTTGACCATTTAATGCTAGAAGGTGAGCAAAGAGCACAGATCTCTAACTATGCTGATTTAAGGACTTTACTGACTTCTGCAGATTTGAAGTGGGAAGTTCCTCATGATATGGTTGAGTGGATTTGGATTCACATGGCGATTAATGCAGGTGTTACTTCGACAGCTGCACGTTCAGGAAATCTGGAAAATCCAGAAGAATTGGCTCTGAACTTGATGAATAGTTCTTCGGAATTGTCATTGGCCATCAAGGCCATTCGAGAGGCTTTGAAAGTTGTAGAAGCACGTGGCGTAAATTTGAAGCTTTATAAAGCTGAACTCTTACCTTACAAAATTCCCGCTTGGATTGCAGGAAAAGCCATGAAAATCATGTTTGCGAAAAATGAGCTGACCCGAAAAATCATGACCTTACACAATGATAAACAGGACATCTTCTATTGTTGTCAAAGTGTTTATCAGACTGGTCAGGAGTTAGGTGTGAAGATGCCTATTCTGGAAGCAAATATGAAGGGAATTTCGATTTAGGAGGTTTTTATGATTCAACTCATTGTCAACGCATTTGTTGAAAAAGAGAAGATGGGGGCAGTCGTCGAAGTTTTGTATGCGAGTAGTGATCATGAAAAAGTGAAAGCGAAGTATGAAGAGCTAGTTGCACAATATCCTGAAAACTATTTAGCCATCTATGATCTGCCTCTGGATACGGATTTGAATACATTGGGTCATTATCCATCTGTGTGGATTGGGAAAGAAGAATTTGAGTAAAGCGACAGTCGGTTGCTAACTGATGTGAAACATCAACAGAAAGGAAAATAAAAACAATGATCGAACGTTACTCTCGCCCGGAGATGGCGAACATTTGGACTGAAGAAAATAAATACCGTGCTTGGCTTGAGGTGGAAATCTTAGCTGACGAGGCATGGGCTGAGTTGGGAGAAATCCCTAAGGAAGATGTGGCTTTGATTCGCGAAAAAGCGGACTTTGATATCGACCGTATTTTGGAAATTGAGCAACAAACTCGTCACGATGTGGTGGCTTTCACGCGTGCGGTTTCTGAGACTCTTGGTGAAGAGCGCAAGTGGGTTCACTATGGTTTGACATCTACTGACGTGGTGGATACGGCCTATGGTTACCTCTACAAGCAGGCCAATGACATCATCCGTCGTGACCTTGAAAACTTCCTCAACATCATCGCTGACAAGGCTAAGGAGCACAAGTTCACCATCATGATGGGTCGTACCCATGGTGTGCACGCTGAGCCGACAACTTTCGGTCTCAAATTGGCAACTTGGTATAGCGAAATGAAACGTAACATCGAGCGTTTCGAGCATGCGGCTGCTGGTGTGGAAGCTGGTAAGATTTCTGGTGCGGTTGGTAACTTTGCCAACATCCCACCATTCGTTGAAAAATACGTCTGCGATAAATTGGGTATCCGTGCTCAAGAAATCTCTACACAGGTACTTCCTCGTGATCTTCACGCTGAGTACTTTGCAGTTCTTGCTAGCATCGCAACATCTATCGAACGTATGGCAACTGAAATTCGTGGTCTTCAAAAATCAGAACAACGTGAAGTGGAAGAGTTCTTTGCCAAGGGGCAAAAAGGCTCTTCAGCCATGCCTCACAAACGGAACCCTATTGGTTCTGAAAACATGACTGGTCTTGCGCGTGTGATCCGTGGGCACATGGTGACAGCTTATGAGAATGTCTCTCTTTGGCACGAACGGGATATCTCACATTCATCAGCTGAGCGCATCATCGCACCAGACACAACCATCTTGATTGACTACATGCTCAATCGTTTCGGAAACATCGTTAAGAACTTGACGGTCTTCCCAGAAAACATGATCCGTAACATGAATTCAACCTTTGGTCTCATCTTCAGCCAACGTGCCATGCTGACTTTGATTGAAAAAGGTATGACGCGTGAGCAAGCTTACGACCTTGTTCAACCGAAGACTGCCCAATCATGGGATAACCAAGTAGACTTCAAACCACTTCTTGAAGCGGATCCAGAAGTGACTTCACGCCTCACTCAAGAAGAAATCGACGAAATCTTCAACCCAACTTACTATACCAAACGGGTAGATGAGATCTTTGAACGCATCGGTTTGGGTGACTAATCGCAAGAAAAACGGGAATTTGAAAAATAGACGAAAGAGGCTGAGACAAAAGTCCTAGCCTCTTAATTGTTCTTGGATTGTCGAGCAAGACGCAGTGGTTGAGTGGGCTCTACTACGCTGATTTCATCAGCTTTTACAGCCCTACTCAACTGTGCGGAGGAGGGACGACGAAATCGAATTCTAACGAATTACCGATTTCTGTCCCACTCTCATTTTTAAACTTTTTATAGCTAAACTATCACTAATTATATATATTTTTAAAGAGGTCTTTAGAAACCGTTTTCAATATGTTACAATGTACATATAAAAAGACCGAGCTGTCTCAGTCTTTTTGCTTCTTAGTGATCGCGGTCACAGGAGATGAATTTAATCTTGTAGTAGTCACCGCGTTTGTAGGTTTCCGTGTATTCAAGGATTTGGCCAGTAGCTTCTAACTTGGTCGTCTTCACTTGTTTAACAGTTGGGAAATTTTCATCGATCTCCAAAACTTTAGCCACCTTGCTCGGTGTAGGAAAGACGATTTCATTGATTTCTTCGAAGTGCTCATCATTCATATGAATGTGGTAATCCTCTTTGAAGCGATCATAGATAGAACTATAGTATTCCAAATTTGGATAGTTTGGATTGATATATTGTTCAGGAATATAGGTTTGGTGGAAGATATACGTATCATCCCCTGTCTGGCGGGTCCGTTCGATCTTATAGTAGAATTGCGTTGGGTTGAGGCCTAGTTTGTCTAGGATGCTTAAGGTGTTTCCACGTTTAATAGAGAGAACTTTGACTTTGGCCTTTTGGATGGGGAAGGTTTCAACATCTGAAAATTCAACTAGTTTGTGTTTTCGAGCACGAGAAACAAAGGTCCCTTTTCCTTGCTGGCGGACAATGTAGCCATCGGCAGCGAGGTCGTTCAAAGCACGGACAACGGTGATAGAGCTAACATCATAAATTTTGATGAGTTCAGCTTCAGTATAAAATTTATCCCCGTTTTCAAATTTTCCTGAGATAATTTGCTGTTTCAATTCATCTTTGATGTGTTGGTACTTTGGAATTGCCATAGTGCTACCTCTCTTTAGATTTCTCTTATTTAACCCTATTTTAACATATTTTTTCTAAAAGTGTTGACATTTTTAAAAAAATTTATTATATTAATAACTGAAAAGGGTTACATATAAGAAAGGGGGGCGTTTATGGGAGTTTTTGAGATTCGCGATGCTTTCTATTTAAAAGGTCAACCCTTCAAGATTTTGTCCGGAGCGATCCATTATTTCCGAATTGACCCAGCAGACTGGTATCATTCCTTGTATAATCTAAAGGCTTTGGGTTTTAACACGGTTGAGACTTATGTCCCCTGGAATGCGCACGAACCTCGCAAAGGGAAATTTGACTTTAGTGGTCGATTGGATCTAGAGCGTTTCATCCAAACAGCCCAGTCCCTAGGACTTTACATGATTGTAAGGCCGTCGCCCTTTATCTGTGCAGAGTGGGAATTTGGTGGATTACCAGCCTGGCTCTTAGAAGAAGACCTGCGAATCCGCTCATCTGACCCAGCCTTTATCGAAGCAGTGGATCGTTATTATGATCGCTTGCTTGGCTTGTTGACACCCTACCAAGTGGATCAGGGTGGTCCAATCCTCATGATGCAGGTGGAAAATGAGTACGGCTCTTATGGAGAGGATAAGGATTATCTTCGTGCCATTCGGGATTTGATGAAGGAAAAAGGCGTGACCTGTCCTCTCTTTACATCAGATGGACCATGGCGAGCAACGCTAAGAACAGGAACCTTGATAGAAGAAGACCTCTTTGTGACGGGAAACTTCGGTTCCAAAGCAGCCTATAACTTCGGTCAGATGAAAGAATTCTTTGACGAATACGGCAAGAAATGGCCCTTGATGTGTATGGAATTCTGGGATGGCTGGTTTACCCGCTGGAAAGAACCTGTGATTCAAAGGGATCCAGAAGAGTTGGCAGAAGCTGTCCATGAGGTCTTGGAGCTCGGCTCCATCAATCTCTACATGTTTCATGGCGGAACCAATTTTGGCTTCATGAATGGGTGCTCAGCTCGGGGGACGCTTGATTTGCCACAGGTGACATCCTATGACTATGGGGCTTTGCTCAATGAGCAGGGCAATCCGACGGAGAAGTATTATGCTATTCAAAAAATGATGGCGACCTATTATCCAGAATACCCACAGCAAGAACCACTCATCAAAGAGTGTTTGCCAGAACAAACCTTGCAATTGGCAGCCAAGACTAGTCTTTTTGGGAATCTGGACAATCTGGCTCAGGTTGAGACAAGCCTTTATCCCGAAAAGATGGAAGAGTTGGGGCAAACCACAGGTTATCTCCTATATGAGACAGACCTTGAGTTGGATGCGGAAGAAGAAAAATTGCGTATCATTGATGGTCGGGATCGGGTACAGATTTACCTAGATGATCAACATGTAGCAACACAATACCAAACAGAGATCGGTGAAGATCTTTTTATCAAAGGAAAAAAGAAAGCGGTTACGAATTTAAAAATCTTGCTTGAGAATATGGGCCGTGTCAACTATGGGCACAAGCTCTTAGCTGATAGCCAGCACAAGGGCATTCGCACAGGTGTCTGTGTGGATTTGCATTTCCACCTTCATTGGAAGCAGTACCCACTGGATTTACAAGATCTCAGTCAGCTCGATTTTTCAAAGGAATGGCAGGCAGGTGCTCCAGCGTTTTACCGATATGATTTTCAGCTGGACCACACCCTTGACACTTATCTGGATATGACAGGATTTGGGAAAGGGGTCGTCTTTGTCAACGGCCACAACCTTGGCCGCTTCTGGGAGGTCGGACCGACCACTTCACTTTACGTGCCTCATGGTTTCCTCAAAGAAGGAGCCAATAGCCTGATCGTCTTTGAGACAGAAGGGCGTTACCAAGAGACACTTGAACTTGTTCAACAACCTACATTCAAAGAAGTAAAGGGGGAAAATTTATGACTATTGTAGGATGCCGTATCGATGGACGTTTGATCCACGGGCAGGTAGCCAATCTTTGGACTACCAAACTAAATGTTTCACGTATCATGGTGATCGATGATGAAGTCGCTCAAAATGATATTGAAAAAAGTGGCTTGAAACTAGCGACACCACCTGGTGTTAAGCTCAGTATCTTGCCAGTCGCAAAGGCTGCGGAAAATATCTTGGCTGGAAAATATGATAGCCAACGACTCTTTATCGTAGCTCGCAAACCTGATCGTTTCCTTCGTTTGATCGAAGCAGGCGTTCAGCTTGAAACGCTGAATGTCGGCAATATGTCTCAATCTGATGAGACACGTGCGATTACCCGCTCGATCAATGTGGTGGACGCGGACGTGGAAGACTTCAACAAGATCCACGAAAAAGGTGTAAAGATTACGTCTCAGATGGTGCCAAACGACACTGCAGAAGACTTTATGAAGTTATTAAAGTAAAAGAAAATTTTTAGGAGGAAATTGTCATGATACAATGGTGGCAAATTTTACTACTTACTTTGTACTCAGCTTATCAAATCTGTGATGAGTTGACGATTGTTTCATCAGCAGGATCACCAGTCTTTGCTGGTTTCATTACAGGACTTGTCATGGGGGATTTAAAGACAGGTCTATTTATCGGAGCTTCTCTTCAATTGACAGTGCTCGGTGTAGGTACTTTCGGTGGAGCTTCTCGTATTGACGCAACATCTGGTGCCGTTCTTGCGACTGCCTTCTCAGTAGCAAAAGGGATTGATCCAGAGATTGCTATTGCTACAATCGCTGTGCCGGTAGCAACTTTGTTGACCTACTTTGATATTCTTGGTCGTATGACTACAACTTACTTCGCTCACCGTGTAGATGCTGCGATCGAACGTTACGACTATAAAGGAATTGAACGCAACTACCTTCTTGGTGCTGTTCCTTGGGCTCTTTCTCGTGCCCTTCCAGTCTTCTTCGCGCTTGCCTTTGGTGGTTCTTTCGTAGAAACTGTTGTTACAGGTCTTGCTAATGTACAATGGTTGGCAAACGGTCTGAAACTTGCAGGTCAAATGCTTCCAGGTCTTGGATTTGCGATCTTGCTTCGTTACCTTCCTGTTCGTCGTAACCTTCACTACTTAGCACTTGGCTTTGGCTTAACAGCAATGTTGACAGTGCTTTATAGCAATGTTCAAAGCCTTGGTGCTGCAGTGTCTAGCATTGTTGGTTCTGATGTGTTCGCTAAACTTCCAAAAGAACAAGCTATTACTTTTGTTAACAACTTCAAGAGTGTATCTATGATTGGTATTGCCATTATCGGTATCTTCCTTGCAGTACAACACTTCAAAAACAGTCAACGTACAGTCGTAGCTGCTCCAGCAAGCAATGTAGAAAGCGGGGAAATTGAAGATGACGAATTCTAATTACAAACTAACAAAAGAAGATTTTAAACAAATCAACAAACGTAGCCTCTTCACCTTCCAATTGGGTTGGAACTACGAACGGATGCAGGCTTCTGGTTACCTTTATATGCTTTTACCTCAGTTGCGTAAAATGTATGGTGATGGCACTCCAGAATTGAAAGAAATGATGAAATTGCATACGCAATTCTTCAATACTTCACCATTCTTCCACACCATTATCACTGGTTTTGACCTTGCTCTGGAAGAAAAAGATGGTGTCAAATCAAAAGATGCGGTGAACGGGATCAAGACAGGTCTCATGGGACCAT
>NZ_JAJNSA010000100.1:0-9085 GCF_027497875.1 Streptococcus sp. SM3
GACCATAGATGAAACGCTTGATTATATTCTGGAGCATCAATCTTCAATCGCTCGATTTGGTGATGGCGAGGCTGCAATCATGCTAGGCCAATCTATTAATTATCAGAAATATGACCCTAAACTTGCAGAAGAATTGAAATTTATTTTTAATCAAGAAAGTAGTCCTACATTAGTTATTGGTTTACAAGAAGGTTTAAAAAACCGTTTCTCTTTTGTTCCAGATGCTCTAGCTTTTTGGAGGCAATATTTAGAGGATTATGAGGAATTTTATCTAGATTATTGTAAAAATACTTGGTACGGCTCAACTTTTATTTCCAGACCTTATATTGATTTTTTAGATAAATCAAAAGCAAAATCTCAGTTTGAAAAGTTGAAAAAGCTATGGGAAGGAAAAGATATCCTTATCGTAGAAGGCTATGCTTCTAGATCTGGGGTAGGAAATGATTTATTTGATGGAGCTAAGAGCATTAAGAGAATTATTTGCCCATCTCGCCATGCTTATGATAAGAAAAATGAGATAATGGAAGAAATAATGAACCATGCTGATGGACGTTTGGTTTTGTTAATGCTAGGTCCTACAGCTAAAGTTTTAGCTTATCAACTTGCTACTAAGGGTATGCAGGCCATTGATATCGGACATGTTGATTCTGAGTATGAGTGGATGCAGATGGGAGCTGAAAATAAGGTTTTATTACAGAATAAACATACTGCAGAATTTAATCTAGATACAGAAATAGAATTAGCAGATGATGAAGCATATTTGAGTCAAGTTGTTGTAGACTTGAGTGCAGAATAGTATTAATCATGGAATTTCGGAGGAGAAATGACATCAGATAGAATTGCAATCGTTTTGATTGCTGATCAAGCTTACACAGAACAATTGACTGTGACCATGAAATCTATCATGTATCATAATAAATCCGTTGATTTTTATATTATTAATCAAGGAATTATGACAGACTGGTTTAGAAAAGTTAGACGTGTCGCAAAAATTTTAGGAGGAGCTGTCTACAGTATTCCGTTTGATACGGAAAAAATATCTTGTAAATTGGGAATTTCAAACCATAGCAGTCTAATTGCTTATGTCAAATATTTTATAGCAGATTTAGTGGATAGAGAGAAGGTTCTCTATATCGATAGTGATACTGTCATAAATGGTGATTTAAAGTCTATTTTTTCAATAGATTTAAGTGGGTTTCCAGTTGCTGCTGTAAGAGATATAGATGGAAGTTATAATACTGGTGTTTTGCTTATAGATATTGCTAAATGGAGAGAATTAAGCATTTCGGAACAATGTCTAGAGATTTGTTCAAATAGGAAAAATGAACAATTAGAGTTAGAAGATTTTAAGAATTCTCAGTCGATTTTTAATCAGTTATTTCAAGATAATTGTTTAGAATTAGCTAAGCGTTACAATGTTCAAGTAGGGTATGATTTGGTTGCTTTTTATAATAATTGGCAGGAACATTTTAATCTAGAATATAATCCGATTGTTATTCACTATACAACAAATAGAAAGCCGTGGAATAGTCCTGTCTCCTATAGATTTCGCGAAAAGTGGTGGGATTTCTATCATCTTGACTTTCAACAATTGCTAGCCCATCATCTAGATAGTTTCAGCTTTGTAACGGATAAGAAACACGGTCTCGATTTCTTTACTTTCACAACAACAGAGAGCTTTGAAAACATTGAACGTTTGGCAACAACATTTCCAGAACATCGCTTTCATATCGCGGCTTATACTGCTGTAGGTCCATATTTAAATTCATTGGGACAGTTTGAGAATATTTATCTGCACCCAGAGTGCACCACAGCTACCTTGGAGGAACTATTTAAGGGTATAGATGCTTATCTGAATATCAATTATGGAGAAGTAGATGAAACCATTTTAAGAAGCATGGAAGAGCTGAATAAACCTATTTTTTCATTCTATGCTACGCATAAGGGAAAGGTGCCTCAGTATTTATTTCTGAGAAAAGAAATTGAAAAGCTGGAGGATGCGATACGCTTATTTTCTGAAATTGGGGCAGAGAGATTTAATCAGACTTTTGAACAGGAAGAATTGTTTGATATTACAGTCATGTCTATAGATGAGACCTTGGATGAGCTTATAGCAACAGATAAATCTTTGGTTCGATTTGGAGATGGTGAGTTTAGTCTGATAAACGGAAATAGTATCGCATATCAGGAGTATAGCGAAGAATTAGCTCAAGAAATGAGAGAAATTTTGATAAATGCAGATAAGGAAGATAATGTACTTGTGTGTTTACCAGAAATTTTTGAAATATTTAAGGGAAATTTTCTCCAAAATAAAGATTCAGAAAATTTTTGGAAAAATGAGTTAGATTATCATGGAAGGTTTTTCCAAGATATTTGCAAGGCAAAGAGATATGGATCAGCTTGGATCTCAAGGCCGTATATTAATAGCGAAGATAAAAGCAAGGGGGTTACTCATTTTGAAAAAATAAAAGAATTGTTTGTGGGCAAGGATATACTTATTGTAGAGGGGGCCACTACACGAGCAGGAGTTGGTAATGACTTGTTTAACAATGTTCGCTCTATAAAACGTATTATTTGCCCTTCTCACCATGCTTTTTCAAAGGTGGATGTTATTCAACAAGCCATTTTAGATCATGCGGAGGGACGACTAATTTTACTGATGCTTGGTCCAACAGCCAAAATATTGGCTTATCGATTGTCTAGATTAGGGTATCGTGCCTTAGACCTTGGCCATATTGATTCAGAGTATGAATGGATGCAAATGGGAGCAGAGACGAAGGTACAGTTAAAACATAAGCATACAGCAGAATTTAATTTTGACCAAGGGATTGAATTTATAGAGGATGAAAACTATAACAATCAAATTGTTGCAGATTTGACTAAGTAGAGAGGTATAAATATATGGATGTTCCATTGATTTCGGTTATTATTCCTGTATACAATGTAGAGGAATACATTGAACATTGTATTAAAAATATTTTGCTACAGACATATACGAATATAGAGGTTATCATTGTCAACGATGGTAGTCTTGATGATAGTATCACTATTGCAAAGAAATTGACAGAAGATGATTCACGTTTTATCTATATCGATAAAGAAAATGGTGGACAGTCGGATGCTCGAAATGCAGGATTAGATATTTCGACGGGTGATTATATCTTTTTCTGTGATCCAGATGACTTTATGTTTGAGAAGAGTATTGAAAATCTGTATTATGCAAGTCAACTAACTGAAGCAGATATTGTCGTAGGATCATTTTGTCGTTTTGAAGAAGGTATGTTTTATTTTTATCCAAAACCAAAAGAAGACGAACTAATGTCTCCGCTCAGTGCCAGAGATGCTATACAAGGCATGGATAGCATGGAAGATTATACCCTACTTCGCTATTCTGCAGTTTGGGGGAAACTATTCAAAAAGCATTTATTTGATGAAGTTCGCTTTCCTAAAGGGAAATATGCAGAAGACCAGTTCATTATGTGGAAACTCTATCTAGCAAGTGAAAAGATGACTCGGTATGATTCAGATATTTATGCCTACAGAATCAATTTTAAAGGACTGACTCAGAACTACAACTTATCTCATTTAGATTTTATAGAAGCGATTGAGGAGCGTATTGAAACCTTGCTAGAGATGCCTGAGCTAGAATATCCGATGGAATTAGCCTTTAATCAGTATAAATTTGCTTTAAAGAGAAATTTATCCATGTTAGAGGGAACAGAATTTGTCCAAGAAGAAGCAATGGTGCGCGAAAAATTGGAACATGCTGAGAATGGAACCTACCTATTTTTAGAAAATAAAAGAGAGTGAGTGATGGAAAATCAATTAATCAGTGTTATCGTGCCGGTTTACAATGTCGAAGAGTATCTCAAACAATGCTTAGATAGCATTCTAGAGCAGACCTTTAGCAATTATGAAGTTATTCTTGTAAATGATGGTTCGACAGATAGCTCAGGCCTAATTTGTCAAGAATACGCCGAAAAAGATGCACGTATTCGTTATTTTGAAAAAGAAAATGGAGGTCTTTCGGATGCTCGAAATTATGGAATTGAACAGGCACAAGGAGAATATCTTACTTTTGTTGATTCAGATGATTTTTTAGACGCATCACATCTGACTATTCTTTATGATGCATTAGTAAACAATGATGCAGATATCTCCATCGCAAACTATGCTAATTATCAAACCTCCACTGCGACTTTCTATCTTCATACATTTGGAGAATATTATGAAAAAACTTATACTTCAGAAGAATTGATTGATGATTTATCATTTCTTGAAAGAAATGATTTATCTTTTTCGACCATCTGGGGTAGCTTATATAAGAAAAGTGTATTTTCATTTTTACGCTTTCCCAAAGGTGTAATAGGTGAGGATGTTGCATTAATCTATAAAATGTATACTCAAGTAGATAAAATTGTCTATGTTCATAAAGATACTTATATTTATAGAGAAAATGACTCTGGAATATCAAAGAGTAAAATATATCCACTTGTCACAGCGCAGTTAAATCATGTAGCAGAGCGCCTAGCTCTTTTAGCTATTATGGGATATGATGTGACGAAGCATTTTGATCGCTATAGAACATTTTTAGAAATTACTGAATACAATATGAGAATGGTATGGGGCATGGAAGATACAGAAACATATCGTCATATTAAGGAAAACTTACAACTTATCTCTTCTAATAAGAGTTAAGGAAGCAAAGGAAGTGTAATGTTAGAAACAATCAGCATCATTATTCCTATTTATAATGTGGAATCCTATCTCAGAAAATGCTTAGATAGTATAATAGAACAATCTTTTCCTTATTTTGAATTGCTTTTAATAAATGATGGCTCTACTGATGCTTCAGCTCAGATTTGTCAAGAGTATGTGGAAAAAGACGACAGAATTCGTTATTTTGAAAAAGAAAATAGTGGAGTTTCCTCAGCTCGTAATTTTGGAATCAAACATTCGAGGGGTGAGTACATTACATTTATTGATTCGGATGATTGGATTGAACCAAATTATTTAGAGATTTTATACAAAACAATAAAAGAGCAAGAGGCGGATATCGTGGTTACAAATTATTACACGTTTCGTGAAGAGGATGCAATGTTTTTATTTCATGTCGCTGAAACAAATGAACCTCTTGTATTTCAACCCAATGATTCCTTTTTTAACTATATGTTTTCAACCTTTGGTACAGATATAGCTTGGGGGAGCTCTTGGAGTAAATTATTTAAAAAGTCTCTGTTTGACCGCCTTTATTTTTCCGAAGATATATCTTGGGCAGAAGATTTTGATTTAATGTATAAATTATTTTTGATTTCTGAACGTATTATCTATCTTCATAAAGCCCCATATTGTTATCGTGACCGTGGAGATAGTGCTTCTAAAGCACCAGGGGAGGAACCTATTTGTCAAAGTTTAGAAGTTTCAGAAGGTCGTTTACTTACCCTTGCTTTGGCAGGAATTGATTTGACGGAAGCTAGAAAGCATCACATTGGGTTATTACAGTGGATGAAGTATAATATGGGAACAGTATGGGATATGTCTGATACGGTCACCTATAAAAAAATAGAGAACCAATTGTGGTTGCTAAATTTAGATAAATAAGAATAAAAGTACGTAGACAAGTATTGAGAATTTTAAAGAGAAATAGTACGAAAGTGAGGCATCTATTGAAAACAGAAATGATATCAATCATTGTACCAATCTATAATGCAGAGAATTATCTGAAATCGTGTTTGGATAGTGTACTGTCACAAACCTTTAAGGATTTTGAAGTTTTAATGGTCAATGATGGCTCTATAGATAATTCAGCAACCATCTGTCAAGATTACGCAGAACGTGACAGCCGTTTCCGATATTTTGAAAAGGTAAATGGAGGCTTATCTGATGCTCGAAACTATGGACTAGATAGGGCAAAGGGAGCTTATATCACCTTTCTAGATGCAGATGATTTTCTTTTTGAAAACTACCTAGAAAAATTATATCAAGCGAGTCGTCTAAGTGATTCTGATATACTAATTGGAGGTTATTGTCGCTTTGATGGCTCTGATTTCTATTTTTATAATGATCATTTTAAGAGTGAATCCTTAATTTCTTTCACATCAGCGCAAGCGATTCAAGTATTAGATTCTATGCTGGATGTTCCTTTTTTGACTTTTTCTACTGCTTGGGGAAAGCTGTTTAAACGAGGTTTGTTCGATGAGCTCCGTTTTCCATATGGAAAATATGCTGAGGACCAATTTTTAATTTGGAAACTCTATATGAGAGCTGACAACATTCATGTTTTTAACAATGCGTCTTATGTTTATCGAATGAATCCTTCAGGATTATCTAGCGTTTTTTCTCTCAAACATTTAGATTATATTGACGCGATTGAAGAACGGATAAGAGCAACAAAGGATTTAGCAGGGATCAATATTCAACATTCCTTTAACATGTATGACTATGTCTTACAGAGAATGTTAGGACAGTTGGAAGCACATCAATTTTTAGATGAAGCAGAGCAAGTACGTGAAAAATTGGAATTAGCAGAACGAACGGAATATCCCTTTTTGCTAGAAAATAAAAATGATTTAATTAGTATTATCGTCCCTATTTATAATGTTGAAAAGTATCTTCGAATGTGTTTAGATAGTATTGAAAATCAAACTTATTCAAATATAGAAGTTCTATTGATAGATGATGGTTCGACAGATGACTCGTGTAAGATTTGTCAGGAATATGTTTCTAGAGACAGCCGTTTCCGATATATTAAAAAGGAAAATGGTGGAGCTTCTGATGCGAGAAATTTTGGAATAGCTAGAGCAAAGGGAGAGTATTTATCTTTTGTTGACTCAGATGATTGGCTTTCCCTCACTTATGTGGAAGACCTATATCAGACTTCAATTCGGACACATTCAGATACTGTAGTATCACATTATACTATCTATAGTGAGAAAGATAGACACTATCATGTGCATATATGGGATGATTATTATGAGAAAACATATACTGGTGAAGAGCTGGTATTGAGTCTACCATCATTAGAACTAAATGGATATGTATATATAACTAGTTGGGGAATTTTGTTTAAGAAGGAATTGTTTAATCATATTAGATTTCCTAAAGGAAAATCAATAGAAGATTCTTGGACAAATTATAAATTATTTTTTCAATCAAATCTTGTTACATATATTCACAAAGAAATTTACTATCATAGGGAAGGGATAGAGAGTATTGGAAGTAGTATAAATGAAAAGCTGTTAACCGATGTTTTAGAATGCTTGTTAGAAAGATTAGCAATTTATACTATAAAGGGCTGGAATTATGCGGAGGAAAAGGATAATGTTTTAGGGTGTTTGAGATGGAGATATGAACAGGCTAAAGAAGAAGGATTACAGGATACAGAAATTTTTAGGAGATATACAGAAATATTAGACCTTATAGATAATAATTAAAAATCAAGGGTGTTCAATGAGCTAATAGTGAATAAAAAAATAATCTATTTTATTCACTAACGTAGTATTCTTTCATTAGTACCTTAGGGAGTTATAAGCAGATTTTTTCTGCTTTTTTTGTTATAATAGCAATAGTATTTCTGTAAAAATATATTCTTTATATATGCTATTAGAACAGAGTTCTTCATCGATTTGAGAACATTTTCTATGTAAAAGATGCATGGCTTTTTTGGTTATCATAAACTGTTATTTTTTAATACTGAAATAAACAAGATAAAAATGTTAAATAGTATTTTTAAAAGTATCAGAATATAAAATGAATTTTACAAAAACAAAGAATTAGGAGATTGAGAGGATAAGTTTTGAAAAGCTTTTTTTCGTCTGTTGTATTAAAAAAAGGATTTATGACGATTTTTTTTATTCTTATTTATATTGTAGGAAGCAGACTAACATTACCTTTTGTTGACCTAAATAGTAAAGATTTTTTAGGAGGTTCAACAGCCTATCTAGCCTTCTCAGCCGCCCTTACAGGTGGGAACCTAAGAAGTTTATCGCTTTTTTCTATAGGATTATCACCTTGGATGTCCGCGATGATTTTATGGCAGATGTTTTCTTTTTCGAAAAAGTTAGGCTTGAATTCTACAGCGATTGAAATTCAAGATCGTCGAAAAATGTATCTGACCTTGCTGATTGCTGTTATTCAATCTTTGGCAATTTCTCTAAGTTTACCGATACAAGCATCCTATTCTTCGGTCTTGGTTATACTTATAAATACCTTATTACTAATAGCGGGGACCTTTTTTCTGGTGTGGTTGTCAGATTTGAATGCCAGTATGGGGGTAGGGGGATCCATTGTCATTCTCTTATCTAGTATTATCATCAATATTCCCCAGGATGTTATTGAAACCTTTAAACTGGTTCATATCCCAACAGGGATTGTTGTCTTGCTTATTTTTATGACCATTATATTTTCTTACTTGCTTGCCATTATGTATCGTGCGCGTTATCTAGTGCCAGTCAATAAGATAGGACTTCACAATCGTTTTAAACGCTATTCTTATCTCGAAATCATGTTGAATCCTGCAGGTGGGATGCCTTATATGTATGTGATGAGTTTTCTTAGTGTACCAACTTATCTATTCATCTTATTAGGCTTTCTTTTCCCCGACGCTTCAGGACTGACGAGATTATCTAAGGAATTTATGATTGGAAAACCTTTGTGGGTCTATGTTTATATTTCGGTCTTATTTTTATTTAGTATCATTTTTGCATTTGTGACAATGAATGGTGAAGAGATTGCAGATCGCATGAAAAAATCTGGAGAATACATTTATGGAATTTATCCAGGCGAGGACACTAGTCGATTTATTAATCGATTGGTCCTTCGTTTCTCAGTCATAGGTGGTCTCTTTAATGTGATTATGGCAGGTGGTCCCATGCTTTTTGTTTTGTATGATGAAAAGTTATTACGATTGGCAATGATTCCAGGCTTGTTCTTGATGTTTGGGGGCATGATTTTTACGATTAGAGACGAGTTCAAGGCTTTAAGGTTAAATGAAACCTATAAACCCTTGATTTAGGAGACTTTTATGTATTATTTTATTCCAGCTTGGTATGGTTCAGAAAGAACATGGCATGCAACTATCACTCCA
>NZ_JAJNSA010000101.1:0-8877 GCF_027497875.1 Streptococcus sp. SM3
AACCAAATGGAGATGCGATTGTAACGCCTAAGAAACCAGATGGCTCAACATATCCACCAGGAACTAAGGTAGAAATTCCAGGTGAAGATAAAGATGGTAACCCAATTACAATCACAGTAACAATTGGTGACAATGGATCAGGTGAAGTACCAAATGACAATCTTCCAAAAGGAGACTTGCCAGGTACAGGAACAGTAACAGAACCTAATAAGAACCCATCGAAACCAGTGGATGTAACAACCCCGGCACGTAAGACACCAACATTAGATGTTGAACAAGACCCTAAGACAGGTGATGTTACAGTAACACCGAAGAGACCAGGAGGAGGAACATATCCACCAGGAACTAAGGTAGAAATCCCAGGTAAAGATGGTAACCCAATCACTGTTACTATCGGTGAAGACGGAAAAGGTAAAGTTCCAAATAGTGAATTACCAGAAGGTAAAGTTCCAGGTACAGGTAAGATTATTGAACCAGGTAAACCAGCTGTGGAAGTTCCAGTAGAAACTCCAGCTAAGATAACACCAGAAACACCAGTAACTGAAAAACCAGGTAAGATTGAAATTACTCAGAAACCAAATGGAAATGCGATTGTAACACCTAAGAAACCAGATGGCTCAACATACCCACCAGGAACTAAGGTAGAAATTCCAGGTGAAGATGGAAACACAATCACAGTAACAATTGGCGACAATGGCTCAGGTGAAGTACCAAATGACAATCTTCCTAAGACAGATATTCCAGGTACAGGAACAGTAACCGAACCGAACAAGAAACCATCACAACCAGTGGATGTAACAACACCATCTCGTAAGACACCAACAATAGATGTTGAACAAGATCCTAAGACAGGTGACGTTACAGTAACACCTAAGAAACCAGATGGCTCAACATATCCACCAGGAACTAAGGTAGAAATCCCAGGTAAAGATGGTAACCCAATCACTGTTACAATCGGTGAAGACGGTAAAGGTAAAGTACCAAACAGCGAATTACCAGAAGGTAAAGTTCCAGGTACAGGTAAGATTACAGAACCAGATAAACCAGCTGTTGAAGTTCCTAATGTAACAACTCCAGCTAAGGTAACACCAGGTAAAGTCACACCAGCAACTCCAAATGTAGATCAGGTAGATCCTCAGACTACTGTTGACAATGAAGCTAAATCAAATGATTCTCAAAATGTATTGCCAAATACAGGAACAGAGTCAAATACAGCTCTTGCATCTCTAGGACTTCTTGGTATGCTAGGGGGTCTCGGACTTGCTCTTGGAAAGAAAAAAGAAGACTAAAAAATTAGTCAAATGAACATTCATTCTTTTGTATTGTAAGGACAAACTAGATTAGTTCTGGGAATCGTGTTAGTCATAAAATACAAAGAATGTTTAGATAAAGAAAGCGAACAATGCTAGGATTTTGTTAAACGGAATTCTAAGTATTGTTCGCTTTTGTGGTATAATAAGTACTATGCAGAAAAAACCAACCTCAGCCTATGTGCACATCCCGTTTTGTACCCAGATTTGTTATTATTGTGACTTTTCAAAAGTTTTTATCAAGAATCAGCCGGTAGATAGTTATTTGGAACATTTGCTGGAAGAGTTTCGTTCTTATGATATTCAAAAGTTGAGAACCCTCTATATCGGTGGTGGCACACCGACAGCTTTGTCAGCTTCTCAACTGGAGGTGTTATTGAAGGGCTTGACTAAAAACTTGGACTTGTCTGTCTTGGAGGAGTTGACCATTGAAGCCAATCCAGGTGACTTGGATGCGGATAAGATAGCTGTGTTGAAGAACTCGGCTGTCAATCGTGTTTCGCTAGGCGTACAGACCTTTGATGACAAGATGCTGAAAAAGATTGGGCGCAGTCATTTGGAGAAGGATATTTATGAAAATATCGACCGTCTGAAACTGGCTGGTTTTGACAATATCTCTATTGATTTGATTTATGCACTGCCTGGTCAGACCATGGAGCAGGTCAAGGAAAATGTGGCTAAGGCCATTGGACTGGATATTCCCCACATGAGTCTCTATAGCTTGATTTTAGAAAACCATACGGTCTTTATGAACCGCATGCGACGAGGGAAATTGCCTCTGCCTAAGGAGGAACTGGAAGCTGAGATGTTTGAGTACATCATTGCAGAGCTGGAGCGAGCTGGTTTTGAGCATTATGAGATTTCCAATTTTTCCAAACCCAGTTTTGAAAGTCGCCACAATCTCATGTACTGGGACAATGCTGAATACTATGGTATCGGTGCTGGGGCATCTGGGTATGTCAATGGAGTGCGCTATAAAAATCATGGTCCGATTCGTCATTATCTCAGTGCAGTTGAGGAAGGCAATGCTCGGATCACAGAAGAACACCTGAGTCAAAAGGAACAAATGGAAGAGGAAATGTTCTTGGGCCTCCGCAAGAAATCAGGAGTCTCCATGGCGCGATTTGAGGAAAAATTTGGACGGTCTTTTGATGGACTTTATGGAGAAATTGTCAAGGACTTGGTTCAACAAGGTCTCATGCAAATAGACGGTGATCGCGTGCGCATGACAAAAAGAGGTCTCTTTTTGGGAGACACCGTAGCAGAACGATTTATTTTGGAGTAGGATGATGGGCTTAACTTATCAAATGAAAATGAAAATTCCTTTTGATATGGCTGATATGAACGGTCATATCAAACTTCCAGATGTGATTTTGCTGTCTCTGCAAGTTTCAGGGATGCAGTCGATTGAGTTGGGAGTTAGTGATAAGACTATTTTGGAAGACTATAATCTGGTCTGGATTATCACAGAATACGATATTGAGGTGGTTCGTTTGCCTCGTTTTGCGGAAGAAATCACTATCGAAACGGAAGCTTTGAGCTACAATAGACTCTTTTGCTACCGTCGCTTTACCATTTATGATGAAGCAGGGCAGGAGCTCATCCACATGATGGCGACCTTTGTTCTCATGGACCGCGACAGTCGAAAAGTCCATGCTGTCGAACCTGAGATTGTGGCTCCTTACCAGTCTGATTTTGATAAAAAGCTCATCCGCGGACCAAAGTATGAGTCCTTGGACGAGCCAATCAGCAAGGATTACCATGTTCGTTTTTACGACTTGGATATGAATGGCCATGTCAATAACAGTAAATACTTGGATTGGATTTTTGAGGTCATGGGAGCGGACTTTTTGACCCACTATATTCCCAAGAAAATCAATCTCAAGTATGTCAAGGAAGTTCGACCAGGTGGGGTGATTACATCGGCTGTTGAACGAACTGGACTGGAAAGCAAGCATGAAATTACAAGTGACGGGGCTACTAATGCCCAAGCTATCATCACTTGGCAAGAAATGAAGAAGGATTAGGGAGAAAGTATGAAATATAAAGGCTATTTAATTGATTTAGACGGAACGATTTATAAGGGGAAAGATCGAATCCCAGCAGGGGAGGCTTTTGTTCATGAATTGCAAAAGCGGGACATCCCCTATCTCTTTGTAACCAACAATACAACCCGCACTCCAGAGAGTGTTCAGGAGATGCTGGCTCAGAATTTTAATATCGATACGCCCCTATCGACTGTCTACACAGCGACTTTGGCGACTATCGACTATATGAACGACTTGGGTCTTGAAAAGACCGTCTATGTCATCGGAGAAGCAGGGCTTAAGGAAGCCATCAAGGCGGCTGGTTATGTGGAAGACAAGAGAAATCCTGCCTATGTGGTAGTTGGACTGGACTGGCAAGTGGACTATGAAAAATTTGCCACAGCAACTCTAGCTATCCAAAAGGGAGCTCACTTTATCGGAACCAATCCTGACCTCAACATCCCGACGGAACGTGGTCTTTTGCCAGGTGCTGGTTCACTGATTACACTACTTGAAGTAGCAACACGAGTGAAGCCTGTTTATATTGGAAAACCAAATGCCATCATCATGGATAAGGCAGTTGAGCACTTAGGCTTGGAACGGGAAGAGTTGATTATGGTCGGGGACAACTATTTAACTGATATCCGAGCAGGGATTGACAATGGCATTCCAACGCTCTTGGTGACGACAGGTTTCACCAAGGCAGAAGAAGTAGCAGACCTGCCAATCGCACCGACTCATGTGGTTTCTAGCCTTGCGGAGTGGGATTTTGATGAAAACTAAACTGACCTTTTGGGCTTCTATGCTCTTTCTCCTCTCCCTCTCAATCCTTCTGACCATCTATCTGGCTTGGATTTTCTATCCGCTGGAAATTCAGTGGCTGAATTTGACCAATCGGGTCTATCTAAAACCAGAAACCATTCAATACAACTTTCATATTTTGATGAATTATCTGACCAATCCTTTTAGTCAGGTCTTGCAGATGCCAGATTTTCGTTCGTCAGCAGCTGGTCTGCACCACTTTGCGGTGGTCAAGAATCTCTTCCACTTGGTTCAGATAGTAGCTCTAGTGACACTGCCAAGTTTCTATTTCTTTGTCAAAGGGATTGTGAAAAAGGGCTTTTTATCTCTATTTAGTAAAGGGCTTCTGGCTCTAGTGGTTTTACCTTTACTGATTGGGCTTGGGGGAGTTTTGATTGGTTTTGACCAATTCTTTACTCTTTTCCATCAAATTCTCTTTGTGGGAGATGATACTTGGCTTTTTGACCCAGCCAAGGATCCTGTTATTCTGATTTTACCAGAGACATTCTTCCTTCATGCCTTCCTCCTCTTTTTTGCCCTCTATGAGAGCTTCTTTGGCTATCTTTATCTGAAAAGTCGTGGGAAATAATACTAAAGATATTCTTATTTTGCATAAATAAATTAGGTATGTGATTTGAAACTATCGTTGAGAGTGAATTAACTAATTCTGAATGATGTCAATCGTTCGCAAACAGTCTATTTTTCTTGAAAAAATAGGCTTTTTTTCTAAAAATCTCTAGTCAAGCGCTTTATTTTTTTGTATAATAGAACTAGCAAAGTATAGATAAGAAGAGAAAAGCATGATTACACTATTTCTATCACCGAGCTGTACTTCATGTCGTAAGGCAAAGGCCTGGTTAGAAAAACATAAGGTTCCCTTTGAGGAACACAATATTATGACCAGTCCCTTAACAAGAAAAGAATTGCAACACATTCTTTCCTTGACCGAAAATGGTACTGATGACATCATTTCAACTCGTTCAAAAATTTTTCAAAAATTGAATATTGATGTAGAGAGTATTTCGGTATCGGAATTGCTTCATTTGATTGAGCAGTATCCTAGTCTTTTGCGTCGTCCGATTATTATCGATGCCAAACGTATGCAGATTGGGTTTAATGAAGATGAGATTCGTGCTTTTCTCCCTCGTAGTTATCGTAAGCAAGAGCTAAAAGAAGCAAGAATGAGAGCTGGTATTAGTTAATGAACAAACAGTATAGTTACCCACTAGATTTGTCGTGGAGCACTGAAGAACTTGCTTCAGTGCTTTCTTTTTTTAATGATGTTGAAGCTGCCTACGAAAGCAAGGTAGAGGCTAAAAAGCTACTGGATTCCTATAAGGGATTCAAAGCAGTCGTGCCAGGCAAGAGCGAAGAAAAACGTTTGGGACGAGAATTTGAAACGGTTAGTGGCTATTCGCTTTACCGAGCAGTTCAGGCTGCCAAGGAAAAAGGGGAAGGAAAGATTTCTCTTGGAAAGTAAATTCGAATTTGCTAAAGAGCTTGTCACGAAGGCGGGCCAGTACATACTTGACCACATGCAAGAAGATTTGTGTGTTGAGACCAAGTCCTCTCCAACAGATTTGGTGACCAGACTGGACAAGGAAGTTCAGGAACTCTTGGTTGGTGAGATTTTGTCCCGTTATCCTGATGATAAGATTTGTGCTGAAGAAGGTTGTCTGCGAGCTTCGGTTCAAGAGGGCAATGTTTGGGTCATTGATCCCATTGATGGTACCAATAACTTTGTAGCCCAGCAGGAAGATTTTGCTGTTATGATGGCTTATTTTGAAAATGGTCAGGGGCAGTTTGGTCTCATTTATGATGTGGTCAAAGGGGATTGTTATCACGGTGGTGGTAAGTTTCCAGTATGCCGAAATGATCAGCTCCTAGCTCCCTTTAAAGCAAAACCACTTGGAGATTTTCTCATTGCAGGAAATAGTGGTATGTTGGAAACCAATGAATGGGGCTTGGCTGATTTGGGACGAGCGGTCCTTGGTGTACGTGTCTATGGGAGTGCGGCCATTAGTTTTGCCAAGATTTTGTCAGGGCGTTTGTTGACCTATGTTACTTATCTGCAACCATGGGATTATGCCGCAGCTAGTATTTTAGGGGAAAGTCTGGGCTATCTGGTGGTGACCCTTTCTGGTGAAGCTCCTGATTTTCAAACCAGACAACCGGTCATGATGCTACCTCTTGAGATGCAGGAGGAAATTCAGTCCTATATTTACGAAAGGAAAAGAACTTAAATGCAATTTCCAGAAGGATTTGTTGAAAAATATGAAGAGATACTAGGAGATGAGGCAAGAGATTTTCTTGCCTCTTTTAAGGAGGAAGCGGTTTCGGCTTTTCGGGTCAATCCTTTAAAAGAAACCCCCATTTCCTTTCCTGATGCCATTCCTCAAACTCCTTGGGGACATTATGGGAAGGTTTCAGGGAAATCGCCTGAGCATGCTACAGGTTTGGTTTATTCGCAAGAACCCGCTGCTCAGATGGTTGCTCAGGTAGCCCAGCCCAGTCCTGGTATGAAAGTCTTGGATTTGGCTGCTGCACCGGGTGGAAAATCAACTCAGCTGGCAGCCTATCTAGCAGGGGAGGGTCTCCTTGTTTCCAATGAAATTTCAAGCAAACGGGCTAAGATTTTAGTAGAAAACATGGAGCGCTTTGGAGCGACAAATGTCGTGGTGACCAATGAATCTGCTGACCGTTTGGCTAAGGTTTTTAAAGGTTATTTTGACCTCATTGTCCTTGATGCCCCTTGCTCAGGGGAAGGGATGTTCCGTAAGCAACCAGATGCTATGGACTATTGGAGCTTAGATTATCCGAGTCAATGTGCTAGTTTGCAAAGAGAAATTCTGGAAGATGCAGTAACCATGCTAGCAGAAGGTGGTCACTTGGTTTATTCAACCTGTACCTGGGCACCTGAGGAAAACGAAGAGATTGTCAATTGGTTGCTGGAAGAGTATGATTTTGATTTGCTGCCAGTAGAGCATATCAATGGAATGGTAGCTGGTATTGACCTGCCAGAAACGGCTAGGATGTATCCTCATCATTTTAAGGGAGAGGGGCAATTTGTAGCCCATTTACAATTTAAAGGAGAAAATACAGCACCTAAATGTAAGGCAAGTAAGAGCAATCTCAGCCGAGAACAAGTTACTTTGTGGCAGGAATTTGCCCAAAAACACTTGAAGGTTAATCTACCGGGTATCTTGCAGACTTTTGGAGACCAACTCTATCTCTTGCCAGAACTTTTGCCAGATTTAGGGAAACTCAAGATTGCTAGGAATGGCCTGCATCTGGGTACCTTTAAGAAGAAACGCTTTGAGCCTAGTTTTGCTCTTGGTCTAGCCTTGAAACCAAGTCAGGTCAAGCAGTCGGTTGAAATCGACCAAGAGGCGTTTGTAAAGTATGTGGCTGGAGAAACCGTTCAGCTGGCGGAAAGTCTGCCAAATGGTTGGTACCAAGTTTTGGTTCAAGGTAATGGTCTGGGCTTTGCTAAGGTGACTGGAAATGTTTTGAAAAATTATTTTCCAAAAGGCCTCAGATTCAAGTGAAAATGCTAGTCAAAGTAGCTTGTCTATGTTATAGTGGAAGTATGGATTTTTTTCAAATTGTCTTTCATTTTAAGTCAAATTGACAGAGAAGGCAACTGAGCAAATTTCTAGTAAAACTAAGCTAGCAACTTCAGTTGGCTCCCAATTTTCAAAAGAAAAACATAAATAAATAGTTGAAAAAATTCACAGCATTCACCATTATTTTCAAGGAGAAAAACAGTGAAAAAAAGGAAAAAACTCGCTTTATCCCTTGCAGCTCTTTTGTTGGCAGGTTCTTTGGCGGGATGTGCTAGCTGGATTGATCGTGGGGAATCCATGACAGCTGTTGGCTCAACGGCTCTTCAGCCCTTGGTCGAAGCAGCAGCAGATGAATTTGGCTCTATGCACGTTGGAAAAACAGTCAACGTCCAAGGTGGAGGATCTGGTACAGGTCTGTCTCAGGTTCAGTCTGGAGCCGTTGATGTAGGAAATTCAGACGTATTTGCCGAGGAAAAAGACGGTATCAACGCATCTGCTTTAGTGGACCACAAGGTAGCTGTAGCGGGCTTGGCAGTGATTGTGAATAAGGAAGTTGACGTTGAAAATCTGACAACTGAACAACTCCGTAGTATCTTCACAGGTCAAGTGACCAACTGGAAAGAAGTCGGTGGGAAAGACCTAGCCATTTCCATTATCAACCGCGCGGCAAGCTCTGGTTCACGTGCAACCTTTGATAGTGTTATCATGGATGGTCAATCTGCCGTGCAGAGTCAAGAACAGGATTCAAATGGGATGGTCAAAAACATTGTTTCCCAGACACCAGGAGCCATTTCTTACCTAGCCTTTGCCTATGTGGATGACTCGGTGAAACGCATGAAATTGAACGGCTATGAGCCGATTGCAGAAAATGTTACAAGTAATAACTGGCCTTTGTGGTCTTATGAACACATGTACACCCTAGGTCAGCCCAATGAATTGGTGGCAGAATTTCTTAACTTTGTTCTCTCAGATGAAGCGCAAAGCGGAATCGTTAAGGGAATGGGCTATATTTCTGTTAAGGAAATGAAGGTTGAAAAAGATGCTGTAGGAACGGTGACAGCACTAGAAGGGAGTCACTAATGAATCAAGAAGAATTAGCTAAAAAATTACTTTCTCCCTCAAAGAACTCTCGTCTAGAGAAATTAGGAAAAGGCTTGACCTTTGCCTGTCTGT
>NZ_JAJNSA010000102.1:0-8800 GCF_027497875.1 Streptococcus sp. SM3
GAGACATAAAATTGATAAAAGCAAAAAAAGGAATAGCGGTTGTATAGAAAAAGAAGAAAGAAACAATAAAAAAGAAGCCTTGCTTGACAGGTTTTCTTAGGATCGCGTATACTAGTAGTACAAAAATGAGATGAAAGACAGGAGTGCCAACATGAAGCGTAACCTTCACGATTATCCAAAATTTTATCGTTGGCTAACCTTGCCTTTTACGAAAAAACCAAGTCGGATACAGGTCCTTAAACGGATGAATCGAATCTTGACGCTTGTGATGCCAGGCGTCTACGGCCTGGTTTTTTGTTGGCTGTTTTTAAAGAAAACTTCGCTTGGAGGAATCTGGCCTTTTTTCTGGATTCCTGCTTCGGGCTTTGTCTTGTTTAGCATCTTTCGTCATTGGGTCAATGTTCCGAGACCTTATGAGAAGTGGGAGATTCAACCCTTATTAGAAAAGAATTCATCCGGACATTCCTTTCCTAGCCGACATGTATTTTCGGCGACCATTATTTCTATGTGTGTCTGTCAGTTGTCGCTTCCGTTTGGAATGTGCTCGATGCTCCTATCTCTTCTATTAGCCCTTGTCCGAGTTCTTGGAGGGGTTCATTATCCCAAGGATGTCCTCGTCGCTTTGGGGCTGGGACTCGTTTGGGGAGGACTCTTTTTGCTGGCTTGAATGAACAAATTGCTGAAAATTGACCTTTGTCTAAGAGCGAGGGATAGTGTATACTGGAAAGTGGACTTAGAATAGGAGAGAAGATGAAGTACAGAAAAGCAGAAAAAGCAGATCTGGATCAGGTGGTTCGAGTAGCCAGTACAGCCTTTGAGGACTATCTATTTTTAAAAGTCATCAAGGATTTGGTTCGGGATCCCAAGCAATATCCTGCCTTTGTTGAGGCAATGATGCGCATCCTGGTAAAGGTTTTTCTCAAGCACCATATTTGCCTTGTGGCAGAAAAAAACGATGAAATTTATGCGGTAGCCTTGTTGCAAAAGGGACCGATTCCTTTTCGGGCCTATCTCTTAAATGGGGGATTCGGTTTGCTCAAGTTTATTTCCTTGAAGAATATGTTGTCCTACTTTAAATTTATGGAGGACACGGATAAGGAATTGGAGCAAAATGTAGACTTTGATTGGTATTTGATGCTTCTCGCAGTCGCCCCTAAACACCAACGGCAGGGCTATGGCAGTCGCTTTATGACAGAAGGAATTGAGCCTTTCTTGGAAGAGATCAAAGGTGAAAAACTAGCCTTTTATACCAATACCAAAGGAAATGTCTATTTTTACACAAAAAATGGCTACAAGGAAGTCTATTCAAGTGAGATTAGCTTTAACCAAGTAGAGATGGGTAGTTGGTATTTCTTGAAAGAACTAAAAAAACACTAAGGATACAACCTTAGTGTCAGATTGATGACAAAGTCATTTTAGAAACTTTCCTTAGGTGAGTACGGACGTCAGCGAACTTCGAAGAAGTTCCATGACTTAGTTTTGAGCCTAAGGTCTCAAAACTCCCGAGCTCTTGAAACTATTAAGTTTCAAGAGCTTTTCTCACGTCGGAAAGTTTCAGTTGATGATTGAATAATTCTAACGAATAAATTTTTTTATTTTTACAGAAGTTAATAGATTTGTATAAAATAGCAATTTGTATACGCCTTCACACTAAGGTTACAATCTTAGTATTTTTTCATTGTAGCTGTGAATCTGCTTGAATGCCGAATTTTTCAAAGAAAGCAGTTCGTTCTTCTATGATAGCATCGGTCGGATGTTTGATATTCCGTAAGAGCTCAACAAGGTCCGGCGTGACTTCACGGAGCAGTTGCCCTAAAGACCAGATAGCCGTTGCAATATGGATCTGATTTTGTGAAGTTTCGATGATGTTCAGGAGTTTAGGGATGGCCGAACGGTCATTGGCATTGGCTAGTGCAATGATGGCATTGCGCTGGAGGATGTTCTTGCCTCGCCAACTTCCAGCAACATGTCCGAATTTTTCCTTAAATTGTCCGTTGGACAGCTCGATAAAAGGAATCAACTCTGGATGAGCCAGATCAGGATCGATTTCCGTTGCTAAGGGATTATCTAGCCCTTTGTTATAAGGGCAACTAATCTGACAAATATCACATCCATAGATGACCGTTTTAATTTTCTTGCGAAATTCTAGGTCCATCATGCCCTTGTCCTGAGTTTGGAAAGACAAACAGCGTTTTGCATTCATAGAGCCATCTCCGATTAGGCAGGAGGTTGGGCATGCATCTAAACAACGGCGACAGTCTCCACAACCATAGTCGACAGGATGATCTGGTTCAATTTCGAGATTGGTAATCAATTCCCCCAAAAACATGTAAGAACCGTATTCTTTTGAAAGGACTAAGCCATTTTTTCCGATAAAGCCAATTCCAGCTCGTTGGGCGACAGCCGTATCAACCAGTGCTCCAGTATCGACCATGCCCTTGTATTCAAAATCTTGCGTCATTTCTTCAATTCCAGCAGCTAAGCGGTTGAGCTTGTCTTGAAGGACATAATGGTAGTCTAATCCCCAGCTGTTGGGCGTGAATTTTCCTCTTTTATAGGCTGTTTTTTGAGGTTGTTGCTTGAGTTTGTGGGGGTAGGCGACAGCGATTGAGATGATCGTCTTTGCGGAGGAGAGACTTAATTTGGGGTGGATGCGCTCTTCAATATTCTTATGCTCGAATCCAGAATTCCGTCCTTCCTCAACGGCCAAGCGGAGCGATTTTTCCAAATAAGCAAAGTCATCAGCAGTTGTAAATCCAATTTTTGAAATCCCAATAGAATGTGCCAGTTGGATAATATTTTCTTTTAGTGTCATCTTTTCCATTATACACAAAAATGAAGATTCTGGCGAGAAAGGAAACGATCAGGAAGGGCTTTCAAAAGCTTTCTTTTTTTTGTATAATAGAAACATGAAATGCGAGGAGGATATCATGGGACAACCATTATTTTTACATTCAGTCATGCAGGAAAAAATTTGGGGAGGAACTCGTCTGAAAGAAGAATTTGGTTACGAAATTCCGAGCGACCATGTCGGTGAATTTTGGGCGATTTCAGCCCATCCACATGGAGTTTCTAAAGTAGCCAATGGTCCATACGAAGGAATGGGATTGGATCAGCTCTATCAAGAGCATCGGGAATTATTCGGTAATCGTAAAGAACCTGTCTTTCCTTTATTAACAAAGATTTTGGATGCCAACGATTGGCTCAGTGTACAGGTGCACCCAGATGATACCTATGCCATGGAGCATGAGGGAGAACTTGGGAAAACCGAGTGTTGGTATGTGATTGCGGCTGACGAAGGATCAGAGATTATCTATGGACACAATGCCGAGTCAAAAGAAGAACTCCGCCAGCAAATCGAAGATAAAAACTGGGATGCCTTGCTGACAAAAGTTCCAGTCAAGGCTGGAGATTTCTTCTATGTGCCAAGTGGAACCATGCACGCCATTGGTTCTGGAATCTTGATTCTTGAAACCCAACAGTCGAGTGATACCACCTACCGGGTTTATGATTTTGACCGCAAGGATGCTCAAGGAAATTTGCGAGAGCTTCATCTAGAAAAATCAATTGATGTGTTGAATATTGGGGAGCCAGCTAATAGCCATCCAGATACAGTTGTGATCGATGATCTTCGGATGACGACCTTGGTTGCAAGTGATTTCTTTACGGTTTATAAGTGGGAACTGACTGGAAAAGCTAATTTTGAAAAGACTGCCGATTACAGCTTATTGAGCGTCTTAACTGGAGAAGGAAAATTGACTGTAGATGGAAAGGATTATCCTATTCAAAAAGGAAGTCACTTTATCTTGCCAAGCGATGTTGAATCTTGGACTTTGGAAGGGCAAGGTTTAGAATTGATTGTAAGTCACCCATAAAAACAAAGGGTTTGAGTAAAACGCAATGGAACTACTCAAGCTTTTTTTCTGAAATAAAACTATTTTTATGTTAAGTCTTGACTCTGACCTAAGGGGAGGGGTTATACTATCCTTGTAATACTCTTCGAAAATCAAATTCAAACCACGTCAGCGTCGCCTTACCGTATATATGTTACTGACTTCGTCAGTTCTATCTACAACCTCAAAGCAGTGCTTTGAGCAACCTGCGGCTAGCTTCCTAGTTTGCTCTTTGATTTTTATTGAGTACAAGGAGGAAATCATGTACCATATCAAAAAAGCTGCAGAGCTGTCAGGTGTCTCTATCAAGACCTTGCACCACTATGATAAGATAGGACTTCTAGTTCCTGTGAAATCTGAAAATGGCTATCGGACATACAGTCAAGAAGATTTAGAACGATTACAGGTGATTCTCTACTACAAGTATCTAGGATTTTCTTTAGACCAAATAGCAGAACTCTTAGCCGAAGAAAAGTCTAACTTATTGCCCCATTTAACCAAGCAGTTAACCTATTTAACTCAGGAAAGAGAACGTCTAGATACCTTGATTTCCACCTTGCAAAAAACCATTCAAGAACAAAAAGGAGAAAGACAAATGACAATTGAGGAAAAATTTACTGGATTTAGCTACCAAGATACTCAAAAATACCATCAAGAGGCGGTAGACAAGTATGGTCAAGAAGTCATGAACCAAGCGCTTGAACGCCAAAAAGGTCGAGAAGATGAGGCAACAAGAGCCTTTAACCAAGTTTTTCAAACTTTGTCGCAAAATCTCAAAGATGGTCTACCCGTATCAGCAAATGAAAACCAAGATCAAGCAGCCAAACTGTTAGACGCGATTCGAACCTATGGATTTGACTGCTCTATAGAGTTTTTTGGCCATATTGGCAAAGGCTATATCTATAATCCAGAATTCAAGGAAAACATCGACAAGTTTGGAGCTGGCACAGCCCAGTACACTTCGGATGTCATTGCCCACTATGTGGCACATCAACCCAAATAAAAAAGAGAGAGTGGGACAGAAATCGGTCATTCGTTAGAATTCGATTTCGTCGTCCCACCTCCGCACAGTTGAGTAGGACTGTAAAAGCTGATGAAATCAGCGCAGTAGAGCCCACTCAACCACTGCGTCTTGCTCGACAATCCAAAAATAATTGAGAGGCTAGGATTTTTGTCCCAGCCTCGTTTTTTGCTTGGATCAATTTGAAAGAAGCGGACCGATCTAAGAGAGGTTGGATAAATGAACACAATGAAAACTTTATGAGAATTTCACAATTTTGGTTGACAGTCTTGAAAAAAAGGAGTAGAATAACCCCTGTTTTATGAAAAGAGGCAGGGAATTCCCGGCCTCATGATCTTTTTTCAAGGAGTTTTTTATGTTTTCAACATTGAAAAAATGGTTTATTGGCCGTCCGTTGAAATCTGGTGCAGAAGGTGAAGGCGGATTGCTAGGGAAAATGCAGGCCTTGGCCATGCTCTCTAGTGACGCACTTTCTTCTATTGCCTATGGTCCAGAGCAAGTTATCTTGGTCTTGATGACCGTATCAGCAGGAGCTATTTGGTGGTCCATTCCAATTGGGATTGTGGTCCTGGTTCTCCTAGCTAGTTTAACGATTTCTTATCGCCAGGTCATTCATGCCTACCCTCAAGGGGGAGGGGCCTACATGGTGACTACGGAGAATTTGTCTCCGAAAGCGGGGTTGATCGCTGGTGGCAGTCTCTTGGTCGACTACATGCTGACGGTAGCAGTGTCTGTTTCTTCCGGTGCAGATGCCATCACGTCAGCGATTCCCTCTCTTCATCCTTATAATCTTCACATTTCCATTTTGTTGGTCTTGGTCTTGATGCTGATGAACCTGAGGGGATTGCGCGAATCGGCGACATCGTTGATGATTCCGGTCTACCTTTTCATTGTCAGTACCATTGCCTTGATCGGCTATGGTGTGATCCAAATTCTGACTGGTCAATTGGCCTATAACGCGACTGCTCATGTGGGTCAAACCATTTCAGGGGTTAGTGTCATTCTCTTGTTGCGGGCCTTTACGAGTGGATCAGCTTCCCTAACAGGGGTTGAAGCTATCTCCAATTCGGTTCCTTTCTTTAAGAAACCAAAAGCAAAGAATGCAGCCTCTACCTTGACCATCATGGCTTTGATTTTAGGGATCATGTTTGCAGGGATTACCTTCCTCAATTACTGGGTGGGTGTCGTACCAGCAAAAGGGGTAACAACTCTAGCTCAAATGGCCCAAGCTATCTTAGGAAATTCTCCGGTCGGACAAGCCTTCTTCTACGTTTTCCAATTATCAACAGCCTTGATCTTGGCAGTTGCGGCGAATACTGGGTTCTCAGCCTTTCCAATGTTGGCCTTTAACATGGCTAAAAACAAATACATGCCACACATGTATATGGAAAAAGGGGATCGTCTGGGCTATTCCAATGGGATTTTGACCTTGGCGATTGGTGCCATCGTCTTGCTCTTGATCTTTGATGGGCAAACAGAAAGCTTGATTCCGCTTTATACCATTGGGGTCTTCATTCCTTTTGCCCTTTCTCAAACAGGGATGGTTATCCACTGGAAACGCCAATATCAAAAAGGATTTCTCAAGTATTCACTTGCCAATATCCTCGGGGCAGCCATCTGTTATGGGATTGTCTTGATCCTCTTGCTGTTCCGTCTGCGTGAGATCTGGCCCTTCTTCCCTATTATCGGTCTTTTGCTTTGGATGTTCTTGAGTATCCGTAATCACTATGATAAAGTTGCGGCTCAATTGCGCTTGGGAGGTAAGATCGAAAAGACAAGTTATGCGGGCAATACCGTGATCGTCCTTGTCGGAAATGTCACTCAGGTAAGTGTGGGAGCGATGAGTTATGCCAATAGCCTCGGAAATGACGTCATAGCCATGCACGTCTCAACAGAAGAAACCAAGGTTAAAGATGCAGAGGTGGCAGAAGAATTTAAGCACTATTTCCCTCATATTCGCTTTGAAAATGTCATGACGAGCTACCGGGATATTATTCAACCAACAGTTGAATTTGTCTCCAAAGTAGCTGAGGAAGCTAAGGAAAAAGGCAATACCGTCACAGTATTAGTCCCTCAATTCATCCCTAAAAAACATTGGCAAAATATTCTCCATAACCAAATGAGTTTGAAATTGAAGTACGCACTTCGTTGGCATGAAGAAGTGGTTGTGGCAAGCTATTCTTACCATTTGTCTGAATAACTATCGCATATAGAAAAGATGTCTGATTGAGCAGGCATCTTTTTGGATTTTCTCACACGAAAAAAACCACTCGAAAGTCTTGTAAGATACAGCCTTGATCTTGAAAAAATGTTAAAAAAATGCTAGAATAAAAAGAACATTTTAGATTTTGAAAAAATCAAAGTAAGGAAAAAAATGGCAAATTTAGTAAAAACAATTATTGAAAATGATCGAGGCGAAATCAAACGCCTTGAAAAAATGGCTGACAAGGTCTTTTCTTATGAAGACCAAATGGCAGCTTTGACGGATGACGAATTAAAAGCGAAAACAGTTGAGTTTAAGCAACGCTATCAAGATGGTGAGTCTTTGGATGATCTCTTGTACGAGGCTTTTGCAGTTGTTCGTGAAGCTGCAAAACGGGTCCTTGGTTTGTTCCCATACAAGGTTCAGGTCATGGGGGGGATCGTTCTTCACCATGGTGACGTTCCAGAGATGCGTACAGGGGAAGGAAAAACCCTGACAGCAACCATGCCTGTATACTTGAATGCCTTGTCTGGTAAAGGGGTACACGTTGTTACCGTCAATGAATACCTGACAGAGCGGGATGCAACAGAGATGGGGGAATTGTACTCATGGCTTGGCCTTTCAGTAGGGATCAACCTGGCAGCAAAATCTCCAGCTGAGAAAAAAGAAGCTTACCTCTGTGATATTACTTACTCAACCAACTCAGAGATCGGGTTTGACTATCTGCGTGACAACATGGTTGTTCGTGCTGAAAACATGGTTCAACGTCCATTGAACTACGCCTTGGTCGATGAGGTAGACTCGATTTTGATTGACGAAGCTCGTACTCCGTTGATCGTTTCTGGTCAGACAGCTTCTGATACGAGCCAGCTCTATCACATGGCGGATGCTTATGTGAAGACCTTGACAGAGGACGATTACATTATCGATGTCCCATCTAAAACCATCGGTTTGTCTGATTCAGGGATTGATAAGGCAGAAAGCTACTTTAATCTTGAAAACTTGTACGATATTGAAAACGTAGCCTTGACCCACTTTATCGATAATGCCCTTCGTGCCAACTACATCATGATTTTGGATATCGACTATGTGGTCAGCGAAGATCAAGAAATCTTGATCGTCGACCAATTTACTGGTCGGACCATGGAAGGTCGTCGTTATTCTGATGGGCTTCACCAAGCGATCGAAGCTAAAGAAGGTGTTCCAGTTCAAGAAGAAACCAAAACATCTGCATCGATTACTTACCAAAACCTCTTCCGTATGTACAAGAAGTTGTCAGGGATGACAGGGACAGGGAAAACCGAAGAAGAAGAATTCCGTGAAATTTATAACATTCGCGTGATTCCAATTCCAACCAACCGTCCGATTGCCCGTATTGACCATCCAGACCTTCTCTACCCAAGCTTGAAATCAAAATTCAAGGCTGTTGTGGAAGATGTCAAGTCTCGTCACGAAAAAGGGCAACCAGTCCTTGTTGGTACTGTTGCCGTTGAAACCAGTGATTACCTTTCTCAATTGTTGGTGCAAGCAGGTGTTCCTCACGAAGTCTTGAATGCGAAAAACCACTACAAAGAAGCGCAAATCATTATGAATGCTGGTCAACGTGGTGCCGTTACCATTGCGACCAACATGGCCGGACGTGGTACCGATATCAAGCTCGGTGAAGGGGTTCGCGAACTCGGT
>NZ_JAJNSA010000103.1:0-8629 GCF_027497875.1 Streptococcus sp. SM3
CGTATGCTGCTGGAAGAAGATCGTTCAAAGCATCTTGGTAAAGAGCTTCTTCACCAAAACGTTGGTTGAAGATTGGACGTGGAATATGACCTTTACGGAATCCAGGTACGTTCAAGGTTTTCTTAACAGACTCAAACACACGGTCCAAAGCAGGTTTGATTTGCTCTTGACTGATGGTGAAAGTCAATACACCGTGGTTAGTTTCTTTGTTTTCAAATGATACAGACATTCTGTCTCTCCTTAAAATAATATAGTCATTCCTTATAATTTTACCACAAAACTTTGAAATTGCAAGTTTTAAAACGTTTTTGCCTCTCTTTTCATCCAAAAAAACTAGCCCTTAAAAGCTAGTTCTATTTATGATTTTCGGATAGGATCATCTAGGTAGAGAGCACGGGCACCACCGATCAATTTTGGCCGACTAGCGAGGGCTGTGACATGGGCTTCCCCTAGTTCACGTATAACAGGGCGAATCGGAACTTGTACGTGCTTGACGTGCATCCCCACTGAGGTATCTCCGATGTCTAAGCCCGCTTGGGCTGTGATAAATTCCACTTCGACAGGATCCTTGAAATACTTAAAAGCAGCGAGTTGTCCAGCTCCCCCTGCATGGAGACTAGGAAGGACATTGACGATTTCTAGCTCCTTCTTGTCTGCTAATTCCCGCTCGACCACCAAGGCGCGATTGAGGTGCTCACATCCTTGTACCGCTAGATAAATCCCTCTTGGATTCAACTCATCTAATAAGGTCTGGACAATAGCTTCAGCAATGTCGATGTTCGAGGCCTTTCCAATTTGCCCTCCTGCAACTTCACTTGAGGACATCCCGAGAACTAGAATCTGTCCCTGATGAAGACGGCTTTTTGCCAAAACATCTGCCAGGATTTCTTTTGTATCCTTGTTCAGTTGCTCCAAATCCATGAATTAGTTTCCTTTCTTTTGGAAGGCATAATAGACCACATAGCCTAAAGCCATTCCGACAAAATTCTGAGCAAGGTTGTTTGGAATGTCCGAGATAGCAGCTCCCCAGCCATTGCCTAAAAAGAGGGCAGAAGCTAGTGCATAACCGCCTACCATGACGACTGTCGCAAGAAGCAAGCCTAGGTAACGAGCTTTTCCCTTGAAGCCAGCGAAATAGCCTTGACCTCCGTGAAAGAGGAGGCTAAAGAACATCCACTGAGGATAGCCTGAAATGAGGTCGAGTAGGAAGGCTCCGACACCACCTACAATCGCACCTTCCTTGCGTCCAAAATAGAAGGCTGTGAAATAAACGCCAAGATCTAGCAGGGTGACGATCCCTGTCGGAGTTGGAAGTTTGGTATAGTAGCCAAGTACAACTGTCAAGGCTGTCAAAATAGAGAGGCGGGCAATGAGTTGAGTTCGATTAGATGTCATATTGTACTACTCCATACTGGTCTGAATGTTGAATCGCTTGGAAAACAAAGTCTTTAGAGGCTTTAACAGCTTCAAGTGGAGATTTTCCTTTTACCAACTGGCTGGAAATGCTAGACGCAAAGGTACAACCTGCTCCTGTATTGTTCTTTTCTAAGACCTGCTCTTCAATGATGGTGAAGTCCGTCCCATCATAAAAGACATCGATGGCCTTTTCTTTATTGAGACGATTGCCTCCTTTGACCACGACATTCGCTGCTCCTAATTCGTGGAGCTTGCGCGCTGCCTCCTTCATATCGTCGAGCGATTGAATCTTGCTTTGGGTCAAGATCTCAGCTTCTGGTAAGTTTGGCGTGATGATGGTCACATAAGGGAAGAACTTGATCAATTCGTCTCGAAGAGCTGAAACTTCTACATCATGGCTTTCCTTGCAGACCAAGACAGGATCGAGCACTACTGGGATCTCCGCATGAGCTTTGACATAGTCCAAGGCTAAGTCTGCCACTTCGACATTTGGCAAAAGACCGAGTTTAATAGCAGAAAAAGGAACATCCTTGAGAGAGTTGAGCTGTTGCGCAAAGGTCGTTGGATCCACCGGAATCACTTCAAAACCGTGCTCCGTCATAGCGGTCAAACAAGTTACCGCTACAAAACCATGCTGTTTATTAGTCGTATAGGTTGCAAGGTCTGCGTGAAGACCTCCCCCACTAAAAATATCATTTCCTGAAATAGCTAGAATCAATTCATTACTCATAACGGATCTCCTTTAAATATAAACCATTTGGCGCTGCTGTAGGACCTGCTAGATTGCGGTCCTTCTTTTCTAAAATTAGATCGATCTGCTCGATCGGCATCCGATCATTTCCGATCTTCAACAAAGTTCCCACCATATTGCGGATTTGCTTGTAGAGAAAACCATTGCCCGAAAAGGTAAAGACAAGGCGATGATGTTCTGCATCCTCGATCAAGCGAGCCTCTGTAATCGTACGAACCTTGTCTTCCACACTGGTTCCTGAAGCTGTGAAACCGCTAAAATCATGGGTTCCCTCCAACTTTTGGATGGCTGCTTGCATCTTTTCCACATCCAAAGGATAAGGGTAGTGGGTCGCATAGTGGCGCATCATGGGGTTCTTGGGACGACCATAATCCACGATAAATTCATAGGTCTTGCTGTGCTTCTTATAGCGTGAGTGAAAGTCATCTGCTACTTGCTCCACCCGGACGAAATCAATATCCTCTGGGGTTTGGGTATCGAGGGCAAAGCGAAGCTTCTCCTCGTCCCGCGCTTGGGGGAGATCAAAATGAATCACCTGGCCAAGAGCATGGACACCGGAATCCGTTCGCCCCGCTCCATGAACGGTAACAGGGGTTCCTTGATTGAGGCGCGTCAAGGTCTTCTCGATTTCCTCTTGCACACTACGGGCATGCGGTTGGCGTTGAAACCCTGCAAACAAGGTCCCATCATATGAAATGGTTGCTTTGTATCGTGTCATGGTTCTATTTTAGCAAGATATAGAAGGGGTTACAAGAGTGAAAAAACCAAACTGTCCGGGTACAGTTTTGCAAGCACAAAAAGAGGCTGGGACAAAAGTCCTAGCCTCTCAATTATTTTTGGATTGTCGAGCAAGACGCAGTGGTTGAGTGGGCTCTACTACGCTGATTTCCTCAGCTTTTACAGCCCTACTCAACTGTGCGGAGGTGGGACGACGAAATCGAATTCTAACGAATTACCGATTTCTGTCCCACTCTCCTAACTTCGACCTGTTACAAGTCAACTAGGTCTCAGTCTCTTTTTTTATTTTTCAAGTCTATTCCTGCTGCTCCTAAGATCGCCCCTAGTAAAGCGAGTCCCAGAGCAGATTCCACTCCTGTTTCCGGGAGTTGCTTGTTAGAAGATACTGCTTCTGAACGAACCTCTTTTTCCACAGCTGCTGGAATTGGCGATGGGGTATTTACTGGTGCTACTGGTTGATCCTTCGCGATCACTTGAGGTGTTGAAGGATCTGGAACCACTTTGTTTACGAGCACGTCTGATTTCACTGGTGCTTCTACTGAAGGGCTTGTTGGGATCACAATTTCTTTGGTACCGACTTCAACAATTTCTGCAACCGGCTCTGTGGCAACTTCTGTAGCGATCACTTTTCGACTTTGATCAAATGCCGAAACCTCTACATACTCAAGACCTTGCCCTTTAACCCCAGCCTGGATCACTCTGCGTTCTCCTTTAGCGAGATCTGGATTGGTCCGTTCCACAAGGTCAAAACCAAGTTCTTTTTCTACGATTTCAAGACTTGGTTTGTCTTCCACTAGGGCTTTGACGTCATTTTCAGCCAAGCTACCTACTTGCGTAATTGGCTTAAGCCCCGCAAGGGCTTGGGTCAGAGCAGCCACTTCTTGATCCACCTGATCTTGATGAGCACGGCTCACATTCCAATTCAAGCTATCTAAGACTTTCTCAAGTGCTGCGCGAGATTCTGGTGTGTATATGTCTAGATCTGTTGGCACCGTAGCAACTGCTTTTCTAAGAGCAGTGAAGTCTGCTTTGAAATAGTCCTTGTTATGGTTGGCAAAAGCTTCCATGAGATCAAAGACATTTTTTTCGATGTATTCTTCACTTGGGGTATCACACCAAACAGCTACCATGCTACCGACCATCGGCAAAGATGTTTCTGGATATGTTGTACTTGGGAGTTGTCTAAATGGAGTAGCAGCTGCATTGGCAATCGCTTTTTCAATATAACCACCACCTGTTTCAGGTGTTCTTCCCAAAACATAGTACCAGTCTCCGTTGGTGTTAAGGAATTTATACCCCTTATCTGCCAAATACTGTGGAGATGCGAGGTTATAGCCCCACCATCCCTTAGACCAATATGAAATCAAGACGTCCTTGTCAAAGGCGACATCATCTTCATCTCCATAATAGAAGCCATCGTTAAAGGCCATTGGCTGCAAGCCTTTTTCACGCGCCATGGCTGCAAGACTATTGGAATACTCAGCAAACTTACCATAGAGGTCATACCACTTGAGGTAGTACCAGCCTTGCGCACTGGTAGCGTCATTGGCATATTCATCCGTTCCATAATTAAAGATCTTAGACTTATCTTTGAAGTAGTCCATGTACTTACCAATCAAGGCTTTGGTAAAGTTGACTGCTGCTTCATTGGTCAAATCCATGGTTGTTTTTGAAACCGTATCAAAGCTGGCTTGTGGATTTTCAATGCCCAATTTTTCCATGGCCACCAACAAAGCATCCATGTGTCCAGGACTATTGACTGCCGCAATCAAGCCGATTCCTTTCGCAGTCGCATAAGCATGGAGTTCATCCATTTCTGCTTGGGTCAAGGCTTGACCATTTGGATCATCGTAATAGGCCTTGGTGCCTTCTAAAATGGCCTTTTTCACATCATCACTGGCATAGGTTTTGCCATTGGCTTCCACCGTCATATCATCGAGAACGAAGCGCATACCATCGTTTCCGACAAGGAGGTGCAAGTCAGAATAACCCAGCTCACTGGCCTTATCGACGATCCGTTTCAACTGATCCAGCGAGAAGTATTTGCGACCTGCATCGATCGAGATGACCTTCTTCATGGCGAGTTTTTCTGCTGCTTCTTTTGCAGCAACTTCTTTCGCGTAGCTTTCCGTATACACCAAAGCATCTTGAGCTGCTTTGAGATTGTCGATCAAGGTTTTGGCCTCTGCTCGAGTGGTATTTGCTCCTGCCCCTTCTAAAGCTTTTTTAGCTGCCGCAAAGGCTACTAGAGATTCCGGTGTATAGTGATCCAAATCAGTTGGAGCTTCTGAAAGAGCTTTTTCGACGACTTCAGGATCTGCTACAAAGTAGTCCGCATTCTTGTCCGCGAAAGCATGCATCAGCTTAAAGAGAAGGTCTTTTTTGTAGGTTGCAGATGGCGTATCTGCCCAGGCAGCTACCATGCCACCGATGAAGGGCACCTTAGCTCCATCATTTTTTTGAACTACATCAATCGCTGACTTGGAAATTCCTTCGAGGCCTTGATCAAGGTTGTACCAACCAGATCCAGCCTTGTCCCGTCCAAGCACATAATACCAAGCATCATTGGTATTAAGAATCTGATGACCTAGTTCGGACAAGAGTTTTGAAGAAGCGACATCATAGCCGTTCCAGCCACCTGTCCAGTAGGAGACAATGATATCCTTGTCAAAAGTGCCATAGGAAGTATCGCCATTGTAGTAGATTCCGTCATTAAAGGCCATTGGTTTCATCTTGTGTTTTTTCACAATAGCTGCTAGATCATTGGCGTATTGGATGAATTTTTCATAGCCTTTTTCTGGATAGCCTTCACCTGGCCAATGCTTGCTAGCTTGGAGAACCTGCCAACCATGGGCATCTGTGGCATCGTTGGCATATTCATCCAAACCAATGTTAAAAATGTCTGCCTTGCCGCTGAAATAAGCCGCATACTTGTCTACCAAAGCCTTGGTAAAGTCTAAGGCTTTTTGGTTGTCCAAATCAACTGTCCGAGCTGATTTCTTTGTACCAAAATAATTAAAGTGAGGGTTTTCGATCCCCAATTGTTCCATGGCTGTCAGAATCGCATCCATGTGACCTGGACTATTAATGGTTGGGATGACGCCTACTTTCTTCGATTTGGCGTAGGCTAAAATATCATCCATTTGAGCCTGGGTCAAGGCTGTCCCGTTCGGATCATCGTAATAAGCCTTCGTCCCTTTTTCAACCGCATCCGTCACGGCTTGGCTAGAATAAGAAGTATCTCCCACTTTCAAAGACATATCATCCAACACAAAGCGCAAACCGTCATTTCCAACTAGGAGATGCAAGTCTGTATAGCCCGTCTTACTTGCTTCATCAATGATTTCCTTGATTTGGTCTGGTGAGAAGTACTTGCGACCGGCATCGATCGAAACAATCTTTTTCTTGGCTAATTTTTCTTCTTGGTCAGGATCTTTAGCAGGCGTTTCCGTCGCTGGTTGAGCTGCCACATCCGACTCTGCGACAGAGCTCGCTTCTTCGCGAATCAAACGGTCAAGATCTGATACCCGCAGTTCACGATCAGGCAGTGTCGGTTGACTTTGATCGACGATTGGGGCAGGAGCCGTTGGTTTTTCTACTGTTGGCTGAGAAGCTTCCTCATTAAGAGAAATAGTTGACTCACCCTCGCTTGGCTGAGTTGGAACTGTCGTTGCAGGAATGTCTGTAACGCTCGTCGTATCTGCCGCTACAACCTGAGCGCCAGCAAAAAATCCTATGAGCACCGAAGCAGCTCCTACTGCATACTTGCGAATCGCATAACGTGGTTGATGTGATTTCATCAGGACCTCCTAAATTGTCTCTGTAATCGTTTTCTTAAATTTACCACGATATCTTAATAAATTCAATGAGGGTCCTCATTATTCTTTAATTAGGAGAGGAAGTTCTTGGATTCGATCCAAAATAAAACGAGCTCCTTACTCAAAAAGAAACTCGTTCATTTTTATAAATCATCTAAAGCATCTTTGACCTTGTCAAAGAACCCTTTTTTCTTTGGGTTGACCTTCAAATCACTTGCTTCCGCAAAGGCTTGAAGGGCTTCTTTTTGCTTGTCATTTAAACCAGTTGGGGTGACGACATTGACAGATACATATTGATCTCCCATGGCACCACCACGTAAGCTTGGAGCCCCTTTTCCACGGAGACGGAATTTCTTACCGGTTTGAGTTCCTTCAGGAATGACCAAATCGACATCTCCGTGAACGGTTGGCACATGGACCGTATCTCCAAGAGCTGCTTGGACAAAGTTCAAGTCTAACTTGTAGTAGATGGTTGAGCCATCTCGTTCGAAGCGATCGCTCGGCTCAACATTGACAACGACATACAAGTCACCATAAGGTCCACCGTTAAAGCCAGCTTCTCCTTGACCAGCTAAGCGGATTTGTTGACCCGTTTCAACTCCTGCAGGAATCTTGACGTTCACGCTATGAGCTTGTTTTTCATGACCTGTTCCACGACAAGTGCTACATGGATCTTTGATTTCTTGACCACGACCATGACAGACATCACAGGTCACTTGACGGCGCATCATCCCAAGAGGGGTTTGCGTATCCACATTGATGACTCCAGAACCATGACAGCGTCCACAGGTCACCGGACTAGTGCCTGGCTTAGCTCCAGAACCATGACAGGTATGACAGCTAGCTTCCCGATGGTACTTGACTTCTTTTTCCGCACCAAAAATCGCTTCTTCAAACTTGAGATTGACGCGGTATTGGAGGTCATCTCCTTGACGAGGAGCATTCGGATTACGACTTGCACCACCACCAAAGAAGCTAGAGAAGATGTCTTCAAAGCCACCAAAACCAGCACCATCAAAGCCACCAAAACCACCTGCTCCGCCACCGAAGCCACCATTGGCACCTGCAGCACCATATTGGTCATAAGCAGCCCGTTTTTGCTCGTCACTCAAAGTCTCATAAGCTTCTTGAACTTCCTTGTACTTTTCCTCAGCACCAGGCTCCTTGTTGATATCTGGGTGATATTTTTTAGATAATTTCCGATAGGCTTTCTTGATCTCATCTTGAGATGCATTCTTTGAAACGCCCAAACGGTCATAAAATTCAGTATTGTTCATAATTCAAGATACAAAGGGCGTTAAACGGACACAGCCAAAATAGGAGTTTTGACGACGGACGCTTGCGTCCTAGAAAAAACTATCTTTTTGGCACCGTCCGTAGCCCGTGTTCAGTTACGAACACTCTTTGTTCCTTTCTATAATTTTCATGTACATCTTTAGAGGGTGTTTTCTATACTTCGCTTCACTTGATCAAACTCTTGCTCCGATAGAGTAAATATCAAATCCTCTTCAGCATACTCGTTCTTTTCTTTAAAATAGTTGTCTGTATTAGCTGTCAACCCTAAACTTAGAATCACTTTTCTTGCAAACTCTTGATGGGCAAAACCGATAGCCGTAATGATTTGTTTATCTTGCACAACCAGTTTGGGTTGGAAATTCTCACGTGGAAGAAATTCAAAATAGTCAAAGAAGTTTTGCCAAATTCCACCTGTAAATTTCGTGTCCTTCAACAGACCTGCTTTCGCTAATAAAAGAGGCGCTGAAGAAATGGCTGCAATGAGGATATCTTGCTCACCAAGATCCCTCAAGAACGAAATCAATTTCTCATCCCGTAGGGCAGGTCCTATGTTGACCATTCCTGGCAAAATCACGCAAGAATACTCTTCTATACGGATTTGATCTAGTGT
>NZ_JAJNSA010000104.1:0-8521 GCF_027497875.1 Streptococcus sp. SM3
TTGATCCTGAGTATGATCTTACCCACTACCGCGAGAAATTAGGAATGGTTTTCCAAAGCTTTAATCTCTTCGAAAATTTAAACGTCTTGGAAAATACGATCGTTGCACAAACAACCGTCCTCAAGCGCGATCGTAAAACTGCAGAGAAAGTTGCCAAAGAAAACCTTGAAAAAGTCGGTATGGGATCTCAATATTGGGCTGCCCGTCCGAAACAACTTTCAGGTGGTCAAAAGCAACGGGTCGCCATCGCACGCGCCCTCTCTATGGATCCTGATGCCATTCTCTTCGATGAACCAACTTCTGCCCTAGACCCAGAAATGGTTGGGGAAGTCTTGAAAATCATGCAGGACCTGGCAAAAGAAGGACTCACCATGATTGTTGTCACCCACGAAATGGAATTTGCCCGCGATGTCTCTAGCCGGGTCATCTTCATGGACAAGGGTGTCATCGCTGAGCAAGGAGATCCAAAAGAAATCTTTAGCAATCCAAAAGAAGAACGGACCAAGGAATTCCTTCAACGCTTCTTACATTAATCTCTTGAAACAGTTTGCTTACCAGTATGGAAGCAAGCTGTTTTTTTTTGTATCGTTTCTGCTTTTGAGGCATCGAAAAAAACCAGAGAGCAAACTCTCTGGTTTTCAATTGGAACAACAAATTAATTTTCGAATTTTTGATGATTTTTGTCATAAAAATCAATCAATCCAAGTGCAGTTTCAAACGAGATGTTCTTTACTTTTGCACGTCCTTGAGCCAAGGCAATGATAGACATTTCACGGGCATTTGTTTCTTTACTGATACGATACCCAGTAATTTTCTTATCACGTACCCATCCAACAACTGATTCTACTTTTTCAAAGTTCGATTTAGCCATGATCTTTCTCCTATATTATTATTTCCAATACTAATATAAATTTTTTTGCACATTTTGTCAACTAAAATCGCTGAAAATACGAACCTTTTTTAAAAAATGATAAAAAGTTTACTTTGCTTTCAAGGCGGATAATATTTGTGTACGAATGTTTTCGACACCATCTGGGTTTGCTGGTAGGAAAATCGTATTATTCCCTTCTTTATCTGCAAAATTATTTAAGGTATCTAAGTACTGGTTGGTTAAGAGAATGGACATGATTTGTTCTTCGGTCAAGTCTACATTCGCACCTTTTAACTCTTTAATAGAGTCTGCCAATCCATCGACAATGGCCTTCCGTTGCTCGGCAATACCAACCCCGTGCAAACGGTCTTTTTCCGCCTCTGCTTCAGCAGCAGTAACGATCTTGATCTTGTCTGCTTCTGCCAATTCCTGAGCTGCCACGCGTTTTCTTTGCGCCGCATTGATCTCGTTCATGGATTGTTTCACTTCGGCATCTGGCTCAACTTTGGTGATCAAGGTTTTAACAATAATATATCCATAAGTTGACATTTCTTCTGCTACTTGTTTTTGAACTTCAAGAGCGATTTCATCTTTTTTCTCAAATAATTCATCCAAGGTCAACTTAGGTACAGAAGAGCGCAAAGCATCTTCAATGTATGATTTAATCTGTGATTCTGGACGCATGAGTTTGTAGTAGGCATCCTTTACGTTGCTTTCGTTCACTCGGTATTGCGTCGCCACATTCATGGTAACGAACACGTTATCCTGAGTTTTTGTTTCAACCACGATCTCACTCTGCAAGACGCGCAATTGAACTCGTGCGGCAATTTTATCGATGCCAAAAGGCGCTCGCATATGAATGCCACTATCGCTAATTTTTTGATAACGTCCGAAACGCTCGATGATGGCAACTGATTGTTGCTTGACCACATATAGTGAGCTAATCATAATGAATCCTGCAACCATTAGCAAGAATAAAATAAAGATAAAAAATCCAGGCATAAAAAGTTCCTCCTTTTAATTTACGCATATCATATCATATGTCTTCATAAAAAAGCAATATATTCCCTAAAAATATATTGCTTAAATAGTCGATTATTTCTGCATGATACTCAGACCAGCATATTATAGAGAGTTTCATTTCCGTTCAAGTTAATGAAAGACGGATCAAAACGCTCAATACGATTGACCAAACCTGCATAGTCATGCTTATTGGCCAAAGTAACCCCAATCAAGACAGGGCCTGTTCCCTTACTAGCACGCTTGATGTATTCAAAACGTGTAATATCATCATTTGGACCTAAGATATCATTTACAAATTCACGAAGGGCCCCTGGACGTTGTGGGAAATTGACGATAAAGTAGTGTTTGACCCCATCGTAGATTAAAGCCCGTTCTTCCATCTCAGGCATACGGTTGATATCATTATTCCCACCTGAGATAATACAACAAATGGTTTTCCCCTTGATGTATTCGCGTAAGATTTCAAGGGATGCCACACTGGCCGCTCCTGCTGGTTCAGCTACGATCCCTTGTTTGGAATAAAGATCAATCAAAGTCTCTGAAATCAAGCCTTCATCGACCCCAACCAAAGTTTCCACATGTTGACGGGTCACTTCATAAGTCAATTGTCCCACTTTTTGCACAGCAATCCCGTCTGCAAACTTATCGATTTCTGGTAATTTGACGGGACCACCTGCTTCAAAAGCAGCCTTCATGGAGCGTGCTCCTTCAGCCTCTACCCCAATGACCTCAATCCGAGGCTCTGTTTCTTTGATGTAGGTAGAAACACCTGAAATGAGGCCTCCTCCACCAACAGGAACAAGGACAGCATCAAAGGTAATCGATTCTTTTCGAGCTTCCTCAAGAATTTCATAGGCCACTGTTCCTTGGCCAGCCTGTACGTGTGGATCATCAAACGGGTCAATAAAGGTCCGTTTTTCTGCGAGAGTAAATTCTTGGGCCGCCTTAGCTGATGCATCAAAGGTATCCCCCACCAACTTAATCGTTACATAGTCCCCACCAAAGAAGCGGACTTGGCCGATCTTTTGTTGCGGTGTCGTAATCGGCATGAAGATGGTCGCTGGAATCTTCATTTCATTACAAGTATAAGCAACTCCTTGCGCATGGTTTCCCGCAGAAGCACACACTACCCCACGCTCACGCTCTTCTTTTGATAATTGAGAGATCGCAAAGTAAGCACCACGAATTTTGAAAGAACGAACACGTTGGGCGTTTTCTTTTTTCAAATAAATCTTTGCCCCGTATTTTTCAGATAAATAGTGGTCGTATTCAAGGGGCGTATTGACAACGACTCCACTTAATATTTTATGGGCCTTGGCCACATCTTTTGCTGTTATCATTTCATACCTCTGTTGCTGTGTATTGATCAAAAAAGCAAGCTAGGGTGTCCCAACTTGCTTAGTCTTCTACAGACAATTAGTTGTAGATTTTGAAGGCGTCATCGTCGTTTTGACCAACGAATGGCATTGCTTTACGCAATTCAGCACCAACTTTTTCAATTTCAAGTTCTTCAGCTTGTTTGCGGAAGGCTTTCAAACGTGGGAAACCAGCATCGTGGTCTTCAACGAATTCACGCGCAAACTTACCTGATTGGATATCAGCAAGGGCAGCTTTCATGTTTTCTTTTACTTCTGGACCGATGACACGTGGACCAGTTACGAAATCACCAAATTCCGCAGTATTTGAACATGATTGACGCATTTTCTTGAAGCCACCTTCGTAGATCAAGTCAACGATCAATTTCATTTCGTGAAGTACTTCGAAGTAAGCCAATTCAGGGGCATAACCAGCTTCTGTCAAAACTTCAAATCCAGCTTCGATCAAGCTTGTCAAACCACCCATAAGAACGGCTTGTTCACCAAACAAATCTTCTTCTGTTTCTTCTTTGAAGGTTGTTGAAAGAAGACCAACGCGTGCTGAACCAACACCTTTTGCCCAGTCCATTGCGATGTCTTTGGCGTTACCAGTAGCATCTTGGTAGACAGCGTAAAGTGCTGGTACACCAAATCCTTCAGTGTAAGTACGACGTACCAAGTGACCTGGTCCTTTTGGTGCAACCATGAAGACATCTACGTCTTCAGGAGCTTTGATGTAACCAAAGTGGATATTGAAACCATGAGCAAATCCGAGAGCTTTACCAGCGCTCAAGTTTGGAGCGATTTCATCTTTGTAGATATCTTTTTGGATTTCGTCTGGTGCCAAGATCATGATGATATCAGCCAATTTAGTTGCTTCTGCAACTGGGTAAGCTTCAAAACCATCTTCTTTTGCTTTATCGAATGATTTACCAGGACGCACACCGATGATCACATCATGACCTGAATCACGCAAGTTTTGTGCGTGGGCATGACCTTGTGAACCATAACCGATAACGGCGATCTTTTTACCATCAAGTGCTGGTACTTTAACGTCTTTTTCGTATTCCATTTGAACTGCCATAAGTAAAATCTCTTTTCTATTTTATTATTTGCCTTTTTAAGGCGGGGTTAACAATGTTAAGGTAAGAATTAATCTCGAGTAAATCCGGTTGCACCGGTGCGGGCGATGTTTTTAATCCCATACGGGCGAATGACACGAATGAGGGCCTCGCTCTTTTCTGCATTTCCCGTCATTTGAACGGTAATCGAACTTGGGGCTACATCGACCACGGTCGCACGGAACGGTTGGATGATGGCCAAGATCTCTGCCCGCTTCTCAGCAGGTGCAGAAACTTTCACCAAGATCACTTCGCGCTCCAAGTGTGGTTTATCTGTGATATCCCGAACACGGATTACATCCACCTGGCGGTTGAGCTGTTTGATGATTTGCTCCACTTCATCGTGCGAAGCAACATCAATGATGATGGTAATCCGCGATACGTTAGGGTTTTCTGTTGCGCCAACAGAGATACTTTCGATATTGACTTGACGTCTCGATAGAACTCCTGTAAAGCGGTTCAGAACACCTGAGCGGTTTTGAAGTTTGGCTGTTAACATTCTACGCATTAAACTTCACCCCCAACATCTCATGATTACTCTTACCAGCTGGTACCATCGGTAAGACATGCTCTTTCCGAGAAATGTCTACTTCGATGAACATTGGTACATCTTCTGTGATGACTTCCAAATCCTTCTCTAGGGTTTCAGGATTATCAAATTTATAATTCTTGATCCCGTAGGCTTGCGCCATCAATTGGAAATCCGGAAGGCTATCAAAGACTGACTCTGATGTCCGACCATCATAGAAGGCTTCTTGCCATTGACGGACCATCCCAAGTGAATGGTTGTTGAGCATAACGACCTTGATGGGAACCTTATAAATATTTAAGATCGCCAATTCCTGGTTGGTCATTTGGAAACCACCATCTCCGACAAAGAGAACAACTTCTTTATCGGGATTGGCAATTTTTGCTCCGATAGCTGCAGGAACACCGAATCCCATCGTTCCTAGACCACCTGAAGTCACCAATTGGCGCTCATTTTGGTAAGGATAGTATTGAGCTGCCCACATTTGGTGTTGTCCAACGTCTGTGACGACAATAGCGTCCCCCTTGGTCAACTCTCCAATGCGTTCGATCACAGCTTGGGGCTGTACAACCCGTTCCTTCTTGTCGTAAGAACGAACCCGGTTCTTATCTTGGGTAACCTTTTCGATCCATTTTTCAGTGTTCAGATGAACCACTGGTTCTGCCAGCAACTGTTGCATGGCTTTTTTCGCATCACCAACGACTGGAATATCAACTGCAATGATCTTACCAATCTCTGCAGGATCAATATCGATGTGGGCAACCTTAGCATTCTTAGCGAAAGTTTTTGGATTACCTGTTAAACGGTCATCAAATCGACAACCAACACTAATCATAAAATCCGTCTCTGTCATGGCAATGTTAGCAGCGAAGGATCCGTGCATTCCTCCCATTCCTAGGAAAAGAGGATGACTGGTCGCAATCGTTCCTTGACCTAAAAGACTGGTCACTACTGGAATCTGATAGCGCTCTGCAAAAGCAATCAACTCTTTTGCAGCCCCAGCGTAACTTACCCCACCACCAGCAAGAAGAACTGGTTTTTTAGCCTTACTCAATTGCTTCAAAATCTTTTTGATTTGCAATTCATTTGGTTCAATGGTTGGCTGGTAGCTTGGAAGCTTCACACTTGGTTCATAGATGAAATCTGTCTCTATAGCAGAGACGTCTTTCGGTAGGTCAATCACCACCGGACCAGGACGTCCGGTCGTCGCGATATGGACAGCTTCTGTAATAATCCGCGGAAGGTCTGCCGTCTCACGTACTTGATAATTGTACTTGGTAATGGGCATGGTAATTCCCACAATATCCGCTTCTTGGAAGGCGTCTTTCCCGATTCCAGCGCGATTAACTTGTCCAGTAAAGACTAATAAAGGCACACTGTCGCTCATGGCATCTGCAATCCCTGTAATGGCATTTGTAGCCCCCGGTCCACTCGTGACGACTGCGACACCCAACTTCCCAGTTGATTTGGCATAGCCTTCAGCTTCATGCAAGCACCCTTGTTCGTGTCGTCCAAGAATATGCTTGATACCTTCAAAGCTATAAATAGCATCGTATAAAGGCAACACGGCTCCACCAGGATAACCAAAAATCGTATCGATTCCCAAATCACGCAGGGTTTCAAGGACAAGTTCTGAACCGGTTTTCGCAGTTTCTAAGGTAATTTTCTCCATGTCTCTCCTTTCCAGTACTTTGTTTCTCAAATGAGCATGCTACTATCATACCATTTTTGGAAAATAATTCAAGTAAAAATCACAAATTTTCTGAATTTTCTATCCAAATATGAATAATGAGAGTTCTCCTAAAAAAGAACAATCCAATCAAAAAAGTCTCTAGGAATCCTAGAAACTTTGCTTGCTTATAGCCATCCCTTTTCTTGGGCGATTTTCGCCGCCTCGGTCCGGTTCTCTGCATTCAACTTGGTCAGAATAGCCGACATATAATTGCGGATGGTCCCGTTTGAGAGAAATAAGCGATCAGCAATTTCTTGGTTAGAAGCCCCTTTTGCGACTTCTTTTAGAACTGCCTTTTCTTGAGGGCTTAGAGGATTGGGATGGGTCAAAATCCCTTCCATTAATTCAGGCGAATATTCTTTTTGCCCTGCTAAAACGGTATGCAGAGTGGCCATCAAATCCGTAATGCGGCGTTCTTTTAAGACATAGGCATCGACTCCAGCCTTGAGGGCCCGCTCAAAATAGCCCGGTCGCTTAAAGGTGGTAACGATGACGACCTTGAGCTGGGGTTGTTGACTTTTAGCCCATTCCAACACTTCTAACCCAGTTTTGATGGGCATTTCGATATCTAAAATCGCAATATCGACTGGATGTGTTTCGAGTAAACGAATGGCCTCTTGCCCATCGCCAGCCTGCAAGACATCTTCCACATCCTCTTGTAGGAGCAAGAGCTGGCAGAGCGCATCGCGTAACATACTTTGGTCTTCAGCAACTAATAAGCGCATCTTATTTCCTTTCTTGATAGGGGATCCGTATTTCTATGCGGGTTGGCTTGTGACGACGACTGATCTCTAACTCTCCTCCCAATAAGGCAATCCGTTCGCGGATCGAGTGCAGATCCTTATCGGAAACTTTACTAAAGCCGATGCCATTGTCTTCTGCAACCATTTCTACACCTGTCTCGGTGGAGCAATAAGAGAGAAAGGCCTGCGTCGCTTTGGCATGTTTGATCATATTAGTGGCTAATTCCAGAGACACCATGGCCAGAGCAGACTCTAGGATCGGCGAGATGCTAGCTGTATCGAGCTCATTCTGAATCTCCACTTTGACTTGCGCCACTTCTAGCATTTGCTGGACAGTTTCTAGCTCTCTTGTCAGGGTTCGCTGCTTCAAGTTCTCCACAATCTCTCGGACTTGGTGCATGGACTCCTGACTGATGGTTTGAATCTCTTGCACCTGCTCCTGCGCCTTCTCAACTTGACCCAATGCTAAGAATTGATCAGCCAGGTCTGCCTTGACACTGAGCATGGCAAAGGTGTGGCCTAGACTATCATGCAGATCGCGGCCAATCCGATGGCGCTCGTTTTCTGCCAGCAAAAGATTGATCTGGGCATTTTGCTTGGCATGATCAGCTTTCAACTCTTCCACCATCCGAATCCGAATCATGCCGTAGGTCATGGCATGAGTAAAAAAGAAAATAATGATTAAAAATACCCATTCATACTCCATCGCACTCTGTTTGAAAAAGATGGCCCCAAAAAGCAGGAATTGCGATAGAAAAACTGTCCAAAGATAGGGAGAGCGAAAATTGTGAATCTCAAAGTGATAGACCAATAGGTTGCTGATGAAGAAATAAAACCAAAAATAGTTGGCGTTAATAAAAAGAGTATTTCCTGCTACATAGGCTAGGAGGTATAGCCAACAAATCCAGGTCAGCTTTTTGTTTTCAGTAATCAAGACTCCTAGATAGGAAGCAATAAACAAGAGGGCTAAAAAGAAGTGCCAGTAGGGGACCTCCCCTAATAAAATAGAGATAAAGGGAAAGCCCATAAAGACTAGGCTAGCGTAAAACATATAATGGATACGCTTGAGTTTTTCAATCATGAACGAACCTCAGAATGACGACGATAAACAATGACAAGGGTAAACAAGACCAGGGTAAACAAGGTT
>NZ_JAJNSA010000013.1:0-40891 GCF_027497875.1 Streptococcus sp. SM3
TCAGACAGTTTCTTATCAATGAGGCTTAGAGTTTTGTCGTTTTGATTTGTGACAAGATCTTGGTTAGCAGAAATAGATGGATGATAAGAAATATGGATTTGATCATCGAAAGAGTCTGTGATGGTGAGCGCGTGTTGGTGGAGCGTAATATCTAGGTTTTCGACTTCCTTGCCAAAGGTCAGCTCTTCCATCTGACTATCATAGACAGGTTCCTTGGACATGGCAAGTAGGCTCTTGATTCCGTCAGATTGGATGCCTACAAAGAGCAGGATAAATCCGATAACGGTAGTCACCACACCAAAAATGAGAAATCCTTTTGTCAATTTACGCATGCTGGTCACCTCTCTTTCCTTTTTTGAGAACAAATTGCACCAGGCGAACAATGAGTAGGCCGAAGAAGCGGGCTACATAGGAAATACCTAGTAAGACTAGTGAAGAAGCACCGATAGCCAGTAAACCAGCACCAAAAATCAAGATAAAGGCTGATTTAGCTTGGGCTAAGACAGTGAAACTTTCAACTAAAAATAGGAATCCGCCGATGATACCAAGTATGGAAACCGCAAAGAAAGCCAAGATGACAGTCAAGGCTGCCACAAGGATTGCGAACAGGGTCACGAGGATGGCGATTCCCAGAGGAATACCGATAGGGGCTGCAAGGAGAGCTAACAAGGCGATATGCAAAATTTGTCGGTTATTCTTTTGAGCGGGTGCTTCATTGATTTTTTTATCGAGAAGATTGGAGAGAACTTCGTGGGCCGCTTCTTTGGGAGTTCCCAAGCTAGCGATGAGTTCTTCTTCTCCTTCGACTCCAGCATCGTCAAAGAGTTCCCTGAAATAGTCCATGGCTTCAATTTGGTCAGCCTGAGGCAGTTTTTTGAGATAGAGTTCTAGCTGAGTCAGGTATTCAGTTCTTGTCATGGCGGATACTCCCTTCTATGATGCCATTAATGGTGTCTGTATAGAGTGCCCATTCATCTTTTAGGGTCACGAGCTGTTCTATACCACCATTTGTCAAGGAGTAGTATTTGCGCATGCGACCTTGGAACTCTCTAGAATAGGTTGTCAGAAAGCTATTGCCTTCCAATTTTTTGAGAATGGGATAGAGTGTAGATTCTTTGATATTAGCGATCAGCTTAATGGTTTGGCTAATCTCATAACCATAAGAATCATCCTGCTCCAGTACGGCCAAGATGAGAAATTCAATCAAGGCAGAGGATGTTGGAAAGTACATGGGGAACCTCCTTTTCTAATGTGTAAGATTTTTATATATAATTTTTCTACACATACATTGTACATCTAAATGAAAGCCCTGTCAAGAGAAATGTGTAAAATTTTTATATATAAAAAACTTCTAGCCAAAACTAGAAGTTTAGAGGATTTTATCAGCTCTGTCTACTGTAAAGAGGGCCACAGTCATGATGATATCGACGAGTAAGAGGGCAGCTACAGCTGGCACCCAAGAGTGGAAAAGGTCAAAACTGTAACCAAAGAGGGTTGGCCCAAAGGCTGCTAGGATATAGCCTCCTGTTTGAGATAAGCCAGACAATTGGGCTGTCTTTTCAGGGGCGCTTGTTTTGAGTGAAAAGTTGACCATGAGATAAGGGAAGAGGGCGCTGGTTGCAGTTCCGATGAGGAGATGGATGGCAAGCCAGTAAAAGAAATTACCGATTGGGAAAAAGAGCATGGAAATGCCAATCACGCCAGCTAGTGAAACCAAAGTGAGCATGAGCTGACGGTTACGAGTTGACAAGCTGGTTGTCAGGCTTGGGATGGTCATTGAAAAAGGAATGCTAATCAGAGAAAAGATAGAAGTCAGCAAGCCAGCTTCGTGACTGGATAGGCCTGCGTGGATAGCCATGGTAGGTAGCCAGGTCATAGCTGTGTAAAAGAGCAAGGATTGGAAACCTGCAAAGACAATCACTGCCCAGACCTGTTTGTTACGAATGACCTTTGTTTTGCTTTTTTGTTTGGTTTGTGGAGCCAGTCTGTGATTATAGCGGTGATTAGGGAGCCAGACCAAAAAAGTTGCCAGACAGAGCAGGGTGAGGAGGATGATAAGGCCTTTCCAAGAGCTGGCTTGTGTAATAGGCACAGCCAGATAGGAAGCCAGAGCCGTCGCAATCCCCATAGAGGTTACATATAAGGTGGTCAGAAAACCAATCTTCTTTGGTTGATTGGCTTGGATGAGACTAGGAAGCAGCACATTGATGACTGCGATACTTGCTCCAACCATCAAGGTTCCTAGATAGAGCAGGGGCAGATTGATTAGTCGAATCAGAGAGCCAATAGTCAAGAAGAAGAGGCTGTAGGTAAAGAGATGCTCTAAGCCGATTTTCTGAGCCAGTCGGGTAGAAAATAGCGAGAAGAGGGTAAACATGAGGAGAGGAAGACTAGTTAGGACACCAAGCGAACTAACTTCTACTCCTAGCCCTTGCGAAATATCTCCCAAAATAATGGGTAAAACAGTAAAAGGAGTCCGCAAGGAAACACCAATCAGGATAATACCTGGAACAAAAAAGAGTGATTGCTTTTTCATATATTACCTCTTCTAGCTGATTTTAATAACAGCTTATTTTAAGGTTTTTTCCTTATAATGTCAAGTAAGGTTTTGGGCTTTCAAGATAAAAATGGGAAAGTCTTGAAAATTATGATAAAATAGTGGAAGGAAAAATTCAGGAGAGTAGTAGTGACTCAAAATGTTGAAAGTCTTCTCGTATCCATTGTAATCAGTGCATACAATGAAGAAAAATATTTGCCTGGTCTAATTGAAGACTTAAAAAATCAAAGCTATCCTAAAGAAAATATTGAAATTCTATTTATAAATGCTATGTCCACGGATGGGACCACAGCTATCATTCAGGAATTTATAAAAGAAGATACAGAGTTTAACTCAATTAGATTGTATAACAATCCTAAGAAAAATCAAGCTAGTGGTTTTAACTTGGGCGTTAAACATTCTGTAGGAGACCTTATTTTAAAAATTGATGCCCATTCAAAAGTTACTGAAAGTTTTGTAATGAATAATGTGGCTGTTATTCAACAAGGTGAATCTGTTTGTGGGGGACCTAGACCGACGATTGTTGAAGGAAAGGGAAAATGGGCAGAGACCTTGCATCTTGTTGAGGAAAATATGTTTGGTAGTAGCATTGCAAATTACCGAAATAGTTCTGAGGATAGATATGTTTCTTCCATTTTTCATGGGATGTACAAGCGAGAGGTTTTCCAGAAGGTCGGTTTAGTAAATGAGCAACTTGGCCGAACTGAAGATAATGATATTCATTATAGAATTCGAGAGCATGGTTATAAAATCCGTTATAGCCCAAGTATTCTATCTTATCAGTATATTAGACCAACATTCAAGAAAATGCTGTATCAAAAGTATTCAAATGGTTTGTGGATTGGCTTGACAACTCATGTTCAGCCTAAGTGTTTATCACTATTTCACTATGTCCCTTGTTTATTTGTTTTGAGTCTTGTGTTTAGCCTAGCATTGTTACCATTCACATTCTTATTTATAACTTTACTATTAGGTGCTTATTTTCTACTTTTATTACTGCTCACTTTTCTGACTTTATTAAAACATAAAAATGGATTTCTAATTGTGATGCCTTTTCTTTTATTTTCGATTCACTTTGCTTATGGCCTTGGGACGATTGTAGGTTTAATTAGAGGGGTTAAATGGAAGAAGGAGTACAAGGGAACGGTTATTTATTTGGAAAAATAAGCCAAATAAATTAAAATATGCTACAATAACAATATAGTAAAACTCTTTTGAGGAGGAGTAAATTCCTATGAATAAAAAACTCACAGATTATGTGATTGATCTGGTGGAAATTTTAAATAAACAACAAAAACAGGTTTTCTGGGGAATATTTGATATTTTGAGTATGGTGGTTTCCATCATTGTATCTTATATCTTATTCTACGGACTGATTAATCCAGCACCTGTTGACTACATTATCTATACGAGTTTGGCCTTCCTGTTTTATCAATTGATGATTGGATTTTGGGGGTTGAACGCTAGTATTAGTCGTTACAGCAAAATTACGGATTTTATGAAAATCTTTTTTGGTGTGACTGCTAGCAGCGTCTTGTCATATAGTATCTGCTATGCTTTCTTGCCACTCTTTTCAATCCGTTTTATCGTGCTCTTTATCTTGTTGAGTACCTTCTTGATTTTATTACCACGTATTACTTGGCAGTTAATCTACTCTAAACGCAAAAAAGGAAGTGGTGATGGAGAACACCGTCGGACTTTCTTGATTGGTGCTGGCGATGGTGGAGCCCTCTTTATGAACAGCTACCAACACCCAACCAGTGATTTGGAACTTGTTGGTATTTTGGATAAGGATGCTAAGAAAAAGGGACAAAAACTCGGTGGTATCCCTGTTTTGGGCTCTTATGATAATCTGCCTGAATTAGCTAAACGCCATCAAATCGAGCGTGTTATTGTTGCAATTCCGTCGCTTGATCCGTCAGAGTATGAACGTATCCTGCAAATGTGTAATAAGCTGGGTGTCAAATGTTACAAGATGCCTAAGGTTGAAACAGTTGTTCAGGGGCTTCACCAAGCAGGTGGAGGCTTCCAGAAGATTGATATCACAGACCTTTTGGGCCGTCAGGAAATTCGTCTTGACGAATCGCGTCTGGGAGCAGAACTTACTGGAAAAACAATCTTGGTTACAGGGGCTGGTGGTTCAATCGGTTCTGAAATCTGTCGCCAAGTTAGCCGCTTCAATCCTGAACGTATTGTCTTGCTCGGTCACGGGGAAAACTCAATCTACCTTGTGTATCATGAATTAATTCGTAAGTTCCAAGGGATTGATTATGTTCCAGTTATCGCAGATATTCAAGACTATGACCGTCTCTTGCAAGTCTTTGAGCAGTATAAACCAGCTATTGTTTATCATGCGGCGGCCCACAAGCACGTTCCTATGATGGAACGCAATCCAAAAGAAGCCTTCAAAAACAATATCCGTGGAACCTACAATGTTGCTAGGGCTGTTGATGAAGCCAAAGTACCTAAAATGGTTATGATTTCGACAGATAAGGCGGTCAATCCCCCTAATGTTATGGGAGCGACCAAGCGCGTAGCTGAGTTGATTGTCACTGGCTTTAACCAACGTAGCCAATCGACCTACTGTGCAGTTCGTTTTGGGAATGTTCTTGGTAGCCGTGGTAGTGTGATTCCAGTCTTTGAACGTCAGATTGCTGAAGGTGGGCCTGTAACGGTAACAGACTTCCGCATGACCCGTTACTTCATGACCATTCCAGAAGCTAGCCGTTTGGTTATCCATGCTGGTGCTTATGCCAAGGATGGAGAAGTCTTTATCCTTGATATGGGCAAACCAGTCAAGATTTATGACTTGGCCAAGAAAATGGTCCTTCTAAGTGGACACACCGAAAGCGAAATTCCAATTGTTGAAGTTGGAATCCGTCCAGGTGAAAAACTCTACGAAGAACTCTTGGTATCAACTGAACTTGTTGATAACCAAGTTATGGATAAGATTTTCGTTGGTAAGGTTAATGTCATGCCTCTAGAAGCCATCGATCAAAAGATTGAAGAGTTCCGCACTCTCAGTGGAGATGAGTTGAAGCAAGCTATTATCGCCTTTGCTAATCAAACAACCCACGTTGAATAAAAAAGAAAAATGCATATTATCAGGTCTGAAGAACCTTGGTAATATGCATTTTGTTATGTAGAGACTTATACTCTTCAAAAATCTCTTCAAACCACGTCAACGTCGCCTTGCCGTAGAAATATGTTCCTGACTACGTCAGTTCCATCTACAACCTCAAAACACTGTTTTGAGCAGCCTGCGGCTACTTTCCTAGTTTGCTCTTTGATTTTCATTGAGTATTACTCCATTTTCTTCTGAAATGGGGTTGTCGCCCAGTCTATGTTATTGAAAATACTCCAAAACTTCTATGGGTTTGTGGGCGATATAATCAGGTTGATAGTTTAGTAGATCTGCTTGCTCTCCAAATCCCCAAGTGACGGCCAATTTCTGAATGCCTGTTTCTTGAGCTCCCAGCATATCAAACTTGGTATCACCGATGATAATGGCTTGTTCTGGGGCTAGTTGATGTGTCTGTAAGGCTTGGCGAATGACATCTGCCTTATGGGGTGCTTCAGGGCTGGAACCATAAATGCCATCAAAGAAATGATGGATTCCCAAGTTTTTAGTCATGTCTTGAGCGGTAGGGGTATTCTTTGTAGTGGTGATATAGAGTGGATAACTGCTCGATAACTTCTCAAGCAAGTCTATAATCTGAGGAAAGAGTTGAGCTTCATGGATGCCTTTTACTTTGTAGTAAGAACGGTATATCTGCACGGCTTCAGAGATTAGTTCTTTGGGAAGGCAGGTCGCAAAACTACTTTCAAGAGGCGGCCCCATAAAACCACGAATAGTTTTGGCATCAGGGCTAGGCACTCCCAGCTCCTTAAAGGTATGGGTAAAGGCATTGTGAATCCCGATAGAACTGTCGACGAGGGTTCCATCCAGATCGAAAAAAATCGCTGTGATAGAGGTCATGGTTTCTCCTATTTGATAAACTTATTCTCCGAAAATTTCTTTTTGCAGGCGACGACCAGTAGGGGTGGCAGCGAGTCCACCTTCAGCCGTTTCACGAAAGGCAGTTGGCATGCTTGACCCCACTTGGTACATGGCATCGATAACTTCATCCACAGGGATTTTAGATTCGATACCTGCCAAAGCCATGTCTGCTGCGATGAAGGCAAAGCTAGCTCCCATGGCATTGCGCTTGACGCAGGGAACTTCGACCAAGCCGGCAACAGGGTCACAGATGAGGCCTAGCATATTTTTAATGACAAAGGCAATGGCTTGACTGGCCTGATAAGGTGTTCCACCGGCAGCTAGAGTCAAGGCTGCAGCACTCATAGCAGAGGCAGAACCGACTTCGGCCTGGCAACCGCCCTCAGCACCTGAGATAGAGGCATTGTTTGCGATGACTAGTCCAAAGGCACCGGCAGCAAAGAGGAAATCCAGCTGTTGCTCGTGGTTGAGGTCTAATTTTTCAATAGCAGCAGTGAGAACGGAAGGCAGACAGCCAGCACTTCCTGCGGTAGGAGTGGCACAAACCAAGCCCATTTTAGCATTGTGTTCATTGACTGCAATGGCATTTCGGGCAGCAGAGAGAATCGTGTAATCTGACAGAGTTTTTCCGTTTTTGATGTAGTGATCCAATTTGGCAGCATCTCCACCTGTCAGGCCACTACGAGATTTATTTTCATTGAGGCCAAGTTGGACAGAGGCTTTCATGACTTCCAGATTGCGTTCCATGAGAAGGAAGACTTCTTCACGTTCGCGACCGGTCAATTCAAACTCTGTTGTAATCATGAGTTCTGCGACATTTCCTTGAAAGTCCAGATCTGCTTGCTCGACCAATTCTTTGATAGAATAAAACATGCTTCCTCCTATTTAAAGAAATTGACATTGTGGAGATGAGGGATTTTTCGAATTTCTTCGATGGCATCATCACAGTTGCGACTGTCAACCTCGATAATCATAATGGCTTTTTCACCAGCTTTTTCACGAGTAACATTCATCTGGGCGATATTGATATCATAGCGGGAAAGTGCCTCTGTTACGAGGGCAATCATACCTGGAATATCTTGATGAACAATGATGATAGTCGGTGTATTCATATTGAGAGAGACGGCAAAGCCATTGAGTTCGGTTACCTGAATATTTCCTCCACCGATAGAAATACCAGTCACGCTGATGGTTTTATGAGCATTTTTGACGGTAATTTTAGTGGTGTTTGGGTGAGGGGCATTGCTGTCTTTCTGAATGGTCCAGACAATCTTGATGCCGCGCTTGTGGGCAATCTCCAGACTGTTTGGGATTTCAGGATCATCTGTATCCATGCCCAAAATACCTGCAACAAGGGCTAGGTCTGTTCCGTGACCACGATAGGTCTTGGCAAATGAGTTAAATAGTTGGAATTCGACTTCTGTCGGAGTATCATCAAAAATGGAAGAGACAATCTTCCCAATACGAACAGCACCAGCGGTATGGCTACTAGATGGGCCAATCATAACTGGTCCGATGATATCAAAGACAGATTGAAAACGAAGTGATTTCATCAGTTTCCCCTTATAAAAATTCTTATCTCTATTATATCAAAGAATGGGTGTCTTGACTTTAATTGTGGATGAAAACCTTTTTACACTACAATTAGCATAAAAAAGCATCTTTTGTGACAAAAAATAGCTTATTTAGGGGAATAAAAAATAATTTTGTAATATTTCTACATAAAAGTGTCAAGAAACGGTAATATTTAAAGGGTATGATAGAACTATAGAAAGAAGGAGAATTTTCAAATATGAAATCAACAACTAAAAAGATTAAAACAACTCTTGCAGGAGTAGCTGCCTTGTTTGCGGTATTTGCTCCATCATTTGTATCTGCTCAAGAATCATCAACTTACACTGTTAAAGAAGGTGATACACTTTCAGAAATCGCTGAAACTCACAACACAACTGTTGAGAAATTGGCAGAAAACAACCACATTGACAACATTCATTTGATTTATGTTGGTCAAGAGTTGGTTATCGATGGTCCTGTAGCGCCTGTTGCAACACCAGCGCCAGCTACTTATGCGGCACCAGCTGCTCAAGATGAAACTGTTTCAGCTCCAGCAGCAGAAACTACAGAAGTAGCAGAGGAAGCAGCTCCAGTGGCAAGCGCACCTGCAGCAGAAGAAACAGTTGTTTCAACAGAAGCTTCAGCACCTGCTGCAACTGTAAGCGGATCTGAAGCAGAAGCTAAAGAATGGATCGCTCAAAAAGAATCAGGTGGTAGCTATACAGCTACAAATGGCCAATACATTGGACGTTATCAATTGACAGATTCATACTTGAACGGTGACTACTCAGCTGCTAACCAAGAACGTGTAGCAGATGCTTACGTTGCAGGACGCTACGGTTCATGGACTGCTGCTAAAAACTTCTGGCTTAACAACGGTTGGTATTAAGAAATAGAAAAAGAGCCTTTGATGGCTCTTTTTGTGTGCTTTTATTTGACAAAAGACAATTTTTAAATAGTAGTAATAACAGATTGCTTACGGCTGACGAGATTCTGGAGTTTCTCCAGCTGAATTAGTGCGATTATTACTGTTAGCATCGGGAACTTCAGCATTATTACTATTATTATTGGTATTCGTATCTCCTTGGGCTCCTGCAGTATCAGTAGCTTGATCTCGTGTATTGACAGCAGTGTTTCCCCCACTTCTAGCACTATCAGATGAATATTGCTCGCTTGCAGGTGCTTGTGAATTATATCTGTTCCTATTTGACTCAGTATAGTTTGGAGTGTAGCTACCTCCTTCTGAAGAATAGCTTTCTCTTCCCTCAACGTTACTAGTCGTTTCTGTTTCTTTTTTATTAGACTTTTGTTCTTCTTCTTTTTTGGTCAAGACTTCAGCTTGCTTTTGGAATTTTGAAATCAGTTCTTGAATGGGTTTTATTTTTTCATCAATAGTAGCTTGTTCGCTTGTGGAGTTGACACTTTTAATAATTTCTAGTATTTTTTGTAAGGAAGTGATGGCTGTTTCAAGTGCTTGTTTATCTTCAAACTGGCTATCGGATTCCTTTATATCCAATTTTAAAGCTTTTTCAGTATAATGATTAGTGATTTTATCGGCCGTAGAAGTAAGAAAATCTATTAATGTCTTTTTGCCTTCGTCAGTGGTAGGCTTTAATTCTTGAATTTTTTTCCAATCCTCTATAATCGTTTCAGAATCAATATTGAAGTTTTTAATAGCATTTTTTACTTGTTCGACATCTTGTCCATTCTTATGTTGTTTGCTGAGAGCGATGTTCCCTCTCTCTGCTTGGATATGTTCTTGATGAATGACTAAACCTATTAAAAGTCCAAGCCCTACAACAATAATGATAGTAAAAATAGTATTTTTTGATGTTAGAATATCTTTGTAGTTTTTCACAATCGTACTACGTACATGGATGGTAGTATCTTAAAGGGATCATGTACGACTTCCTCCTCATTACAGTATATCATTTTTAGCTTATTTTATAAATAAGTTTATAAGTAGAATCGAGATTTAACTATTCATTGCCCTTTTTGTAATTATATTTCTGTTTCTATCAAATAGAATGTCAGATTATCAGCCTCTTTCTTGTCTTCTCCAACCAAGCGTGTTATAATGAATACTGCTCAAGCGACCTTCAATCGTTAAAGCACACACGACCTTCAATCGTGAATAAACGAATAGATGGGAGACCTACCATGAGTGATAACTCTAAAACACGTGTTGTCGTGGGGATGAGTGGTGGTGTTGATTCGTCGGTGACGGCTCTTCTTCTCAAGGAGCAGGGCTACGACGTGATCGGTATCTTCATGAAGAACTGGGATGACACAGATGAAAACGGCGTTTGTACGGCGACCGAAGATTACAAGGATGTGGCTGCCGTGGCAGACCAGATTGGCATTCCCTACTACTCTGTCAATTTTGAAAAAGAGTACTGGGACCGCGTTTTTGAGTATTTCCTAGCGGAATACCGTGCAGGGCGTACGCCAAATCCAGATGTCATGTGCAACAAGGAAATCAAGTTCAAGGCCTTTTTGGACTATGCCATGACCTTGGGGGCAGACTATGTAGCGACTGGGCACTATGCCCGAGTGGCGCGTGATGAGGATGGCACTGTTCACATGCTTCGTGGCGTGGACAATGGCAAGGACCAGACCTATTTCCTCAGCCAACTTTCGCAAGAACAACTCCAAAAAACCATGTTTCCACTGGGACATTTGGAAAAACCTGAAGTTCGAAAACTAGCAGAAGAAGCAGAACTTGCGACTGCTAAGAAGAAAGACTCGACAGGGATTTGCTTTATTGGGGAAAAGAACTTTAAAAATTTCCTCAGCAACTACCTGCCAGCTCAGCCTGGTCGCATGATGACTGTGGATGGTCGCGATATGGGCGAGCATGCAGGTCTTATGTACTATACGATTGGTCAGCGTGGAGGTCTAGGTATCGGTGGGCAACACGGTGGAGACAATGCCCCTTGGTTCGTTGTCGGAAAAGACCTAAGCAAGAATATCCTCTATGTCGGCCAAGGTTTCTACCATGATTCGCTCATGTCAACCAGCCTAGAAGCCAGTCAGGTTCACTTTACTCGTGAGATGCCAGAGGAGTTTACGCTAGAATGCACAGCAAAATTCCGCTACCGTCAGCCTGATTCTAAGGTGACCGTCCATGTCAAAGGAGACAAGGCAGAGGTTATCTTTGCAGAACCGCAACGCGCCATCACACCAGGACAGGCAGTTGTCTTTTACGATGGCGAAGAGTGTCTAGGTGGTGGCTTGATTGACAATGCTTACCGTGACGGACAAGTTTGTCAGTACATTTAGATTGACAAATTTTCTCAATTTGCTACAATAATAAAAGCAATAGAAATGATGGTCAAAGCTCATGGATGTTGCAGGCTTTTTTGTCCTGCACTTCTTTGGAGTTTTGACTGTTTTTGTGTCGTTTAAAGGAAAGGATAAAAATGACTCAACAAGACTTTCGGACAAAAGTGGGAAATACGGTTTTTGGCGTTCGGGCAACAGCCTTGATTTTTCAAAATCGCAAGCTTCTAGTCACCAAAGATAAGGGCAAGTATTACACTATCGGCGGTGCGATTCAAGTTAACGAAAAAACGGAAGACGCGGTAGTCCGTGAAGTGAAGGAAGAACTAGGTGTCAAAGCTCAAACTGGGCAGCTAGCTTTTGTGGCTGAAAATCGTTTTGAACAGGACAGTGTTTCCTATCACAATATCGAGTTTCATTATCTAGTGAATTTGCTTGAAGATGTCCCGTTGACCATGCAGGAAGATGAGAAAAGGCAGCCCTGTGAATGGATTGACATAGACAAGCTTGAGGGTATCAATCTAGTTCCAGCCTTTTTAAAAACAGCCTTGCCAGATTGGGATGGCCAACTAAGACACATTCATCTTGAGGAATAGGAGAGAAACATGACTTATAATTTTACTGAAGAATACGATATTATTGTAATCGGTGCGGGACACGCTGGGGTAGAAGCATCCTTAGCTGCTAGCCGTATGGGCTGCAAGGTCTTGCTTGCGACTATCAACATTGAAATGCTGGCTTTCATGCCTTGTAATCCTTCTATCGGTGGTTCTGCCAAGGGGATTGTCGTGCGTGAAGTCGATGCCCTAGGTGGCGAGATGGCCAAGACCATTGACAAGACTTACATCCAGATGAAGATGCTCAATACAGGGAAGGGTCCAGCCGTTCGTGCCCTTCGTGCGCAGGCTGACAAGGAGCTTTACTCTAAAGAGATGCGCAAAACGGTTGAAAATCAAAAAAATCTGACCCTTCGTCAGACCATGATTGATGAGATTTTGGTGGAAGATGGCAAGGTTGTCGGTGTGCGTACAGCGACCCATCAAGAATATGCTGCCAAGGCTGTTATCGTGACGACAGGAACAGCCCTCCGTGGGGAAATTATCATCGGAGACCTCAAGTACTCATCAGGGCCAAACCACAGCCTAGCTTCTATTAACCTTGCTGATAATCTCAAGGAACTGGGCCTCGAAATCGGTCGTTTCAAGACAGGAACCCCTCCACGTGTCAAGGCTTCCTCTATCAACTACGATGTGACCGAGATTCAGCCAGGAGATGAAGCACCTAATCACTTCTCATACACATCACGTGATGAGGATTATGTCAAGGATCAGGTGCCATGCTGGTTGACTTATACCAATGGTACCAGTCATGAGATTATTCAAAACAACCTCCACCGTGCGCCTATGTTTACAGGTGTGGTCAAGGGAGTGGGACCTCGTTACTGTCCGTCGATTGAAGACAAGATTGTGCGCTTTGCGGACAAGGAGCGTCACCAACTCTTCCTTGAGCCAGAAGGGCGCAATACAGAGGAAGTTTATGTTCAAGGCCTCTCAACCAGTCTGCCTGAGGATGTTCAGCGTGACTTGGTTCATTCCATTAAAGGTTTGGAAAATGCAGAGATGATGCGGACAGGTTATGCCATTGAGTATGATATGGTCTTGCCTCATCAGTTGCGTGCGACTCTGGAAACCAAGAAAATCTCAGGTCTTTTCACTGCTGGTCAGACAAACGGAACGTCAGGTTACGAAGAAGCAGCAGGTCAAGGGATTATCGCTGGCATTAATGCGGCTCTGAAAATCCAAGGTAAACCTGAGTTGATTCTAAAACGAAGTGACGGTTATATCGGGGTGATGATTGATGACTTGGTGACCAAGGGAACGATTGAGCCTTATCGCCTTTTGACCAGTCGTGCTGAATATCGCCTCATTCTCCGTCATGACAATGCTGATATGCGTTTGACTGAGATGGGACGCGAGATTGGGCTTGTGGACGATGAACGTTGGTCTCGATTTGAAATCAAGAAAAACCAATTTGACAATGAGATGAAGCGCCTAGATAGTATCAAGCTTAAGCCAGTCAAGGAAACCAATGCTAAGGTTGAGGAGATGGGCTTCAAGCCGTTGACAGATGCGGTGACAGCTAAAGAATTTCTTCGCCGTCCAGAAGTTTCTTACCAAGATGTGGTAGCTTTTATAGGACCAGCTGCAGAGGACTTGGATGATAAGATTATCGAATTGATTGAAACAGAAATCAAATACGAAGGCTATATTTCCAAAGCCATGGATCAGGTTGCCAAGATGAAACGTATGGAAGAAAAACGCATTCCAGCCAATATCGATTGGGATGACATTGATTCTATTGCAACCGAAGCTCGTCAGAAGTTCAAACTCATCAATCCAGAAACCATCGGCCAAGCCAGCCGTATTTCGGGAGTAAACCCAGCAGATATTTCTATTTTGATGGTGTATCTGGAAGGTAAAAATCGTAGTATTTCTAAGAATCAAGAAAAGAAAGCATAGAAAAAACAGCTCCGAAAATCGGGGCTGTTTTATGATTTATTCTTCATCTGGTGTGAGGATCATTGGGATGATGATCGGTTCACGTTCTGTATTTTCATAAAGGAAGGGGCGAATAGCGTTGACAATGGCACCATTGACAGATTGAACGCTAGCATCCTTATTTTTCAGTGCGATACGAATTGCATTGAAGAGGATGCGTTGGCTTTGGCGAATCAGGTCGCCAGACTCTCTCATGTAGACAAAGCCTCGGCTGAGGATGTCTGGACCAGATAGAATCATCTGTGATTTGAAGTCAACAGTTGCGACTGCTAGAACGACACCGTCTTCAGATAGATCACGACGATCTTTGAGGACAGCTGCGCCGATTTCACCGATACGATTTCCATCGACATAGATGTCTTGGGCGTTGAAATGACCTGCGATACGAGCAGAATCTGCAGTAAGGGCAAGCACATCGCCATTGCTCATGATAAAGATATTGTCCTTCTCAACACCAGTATCCACCGCTAGCCCAGCGTGGACCTTTTGCATGCGGTATTCACCGTGGACAGGCATGAAGTATTTTGGCTTAATCAAGCGGAGCATGAGTTTTTGCTCTTGCTGACCACCGTGTCCAGATGTATGGATATTGTTAACCTTACCGTGGATAACTTCGACACCAGCTTCTGAAATGATGTTAATCAGCTTGTTGACGCTAGTAGTGTTTCCAGGAATTGGACTTGAAGAGAAGATAACGGTATCACCTGGTTGGAGTTGTACCTGACGGTGGGTTCCGTTGGCGATACGAGAGAGGGCAGCCATAGGCTCGCCCTGACTACCTGTACAAAGGATGAGAACCTCGCCTGCAGGGTAGTCTTTGATTTCATTTGGCTCGATAAAGGTTCCCTTAGGAGCTTTGATGTAGCCAAGATCGATTCCGTTGACAATGGCCTTTTCCATAGAACGACCAAAGACAGCGATCTTGCGCCCAGTCTTAACAGCAGCTTCTGTTGCTTGCTGGAGACGGAAGATATTTGAGGCAAAGGATGCAAAGATGATACGTCCCTCTATGCCTTGGATAATCTTCATGATGGACTGGCCAACGACTTTTTCAGAGTTGGTAAAGGTTGGAATTTCTGCATTTGTCGAGTCAGACAGGAGACAGAGTACACCGTCTTCACCAAGAGCTGCCATACGATGCAAATCTGCTGGTTCACCAACTGGTGTTAAGTCAAACTTGAAGTCACCCGTACAGACAATTTTCCCTTGAGGAGTATGAATGACAATTCCCAAAGGCTCTGGAATAGAGTGTGTAGTTCTAAAGAAAGTTGCCTTGAGATTTTTAAAGGTCAACTCAGTATTGTGGTTGATTTCGTAAAGTTTGGCGTTGCGCAAGAGGCCGTGTTCTTCGAGTTTTCCACGGATCAAAGCCAAGGCAAGCGGTCCAGCATAGATAGGGACATTTGCTTGCTTGAGTAGGAAAGGAATCCCACCGATGTGGTCCTCGTGTCCGTGTGTAATCAAAACAGCCTTGACGCGGTCGATATTGTCCACGATGTAAGAGTAGTCAGGGATAACATAGTCGATACCAAGCAAGTCATCTTCTGGGAATTTAATCCCAGCATCGACGATGATAATCTCGTCTTGGTATTCAATTCCGTATGTGTTTTTCCCGATTTCTCCCAGACCACCGATAGCAAAAACGCCAACTTCTTCAGGTTTAAGAGTATAGGCCATATTAGAACTCCGTAATTTCGAAGGCGCCAGTTTCTTTTTCGTAATCTAGCAATTTGTCAGACAAGAGTTCGATATACTCGATATTGTACTCTGGGCGATTTTCTTCGACAAGTTGGCGAGCAGCGATACGACCCTCAAGTTCTGAGCTGGCATCGATGTCTAGGTAAAGTGCGCGTGTAGTTTCACGACGTGGGCTACGTTCTTTTGTTTCTTGATAAAAAACTTTGTAAATCATATAGTTCCTTTCTATTTACAGGTCAGCTTATTCCAAACTTTTAGCAGATATTTGCTTTATTTCATTCCATTTTGTGTCTAGATTGACCTTGATTCGTTACAATTATTTCAATTATACCACAAAATGAAAAATTAGTAAAAGACGGAAACGAGAAAGTCACAGGGTTACTCGTTGGTAAGCGTTTGCAAAAATAAAGAAAATATGTTATTTTGATAATGGAAGTGGAATTTATCATTTGTCACAATTCCCTATAGTTTTTAAGTCAAGGAGGTTGCCCTATGTATAACTTATTTGCTTTTGCTATCGGAGCTCGCTTGGTAGCTTTTATCGTTTTTGTTGCTTGTGTTTATGGAGGGAATCTTCTATTTGCCAAACTGGAACGACGACAAACCAAGTTCTTGTGGAAAATTACCTTTGTGACTCTCTACTCGCTTTTTCTCCTCCTTGTAACCTATGTCGTTTGGTTTGTATTTTACTTTGGATTAAATGCTTAGATGCCCTGCCTATGTTGGGGCATTTTTTGTTTGGGGTAAAGAAAATTCCCATGTGCCAGCTTTTGTAGTATAATAGTAAGCAGACAAAAAGATAGGAATGTGTTATGAAAGTATTAGCTTTTGATACGTCCAGCAAGGCTCTTTCTCTCGCTATTTTAGAGAACAAGCAGGTTCTTGCCGAGACGACTATTAATATTAAGAAGAATCACAGTATTACCCTCATGCCTGCCATCAATTTTTTGATGGAGAGTTTGGATTGGACACCCAAGGATTTAGACCGAATCGTGGCGGCGGAAGGACCAGGTAGCTACACAGGTTTGCGAATTGCGGTAGCAACTGCCAAGACTTTGGCTCATACTCTGAACATCGAGTTAGTTGGTATGTCTAGCCTCTTGGCTTTAGTGCCAAGTCAGCAAGAAGGACTGGTTGTTCCTGTCATGGATGCGCGTCGTAACAATGTCTACGCAGGATTCTATGAAAATGCTAAACCTGTCATGCCAGAATCGCACCTATCTTTTGAAGAGGTATTAGAAAAAGTCAAGGGGGTTAGTCAGGTAACCTTTGTCGGAGAAGTTGCCCCCTTTGTGGAGCAGATTCAAGAACATTTACCTCGTGCCAACTACCAAGAAAACTTGCCCAATGCATCCAATCTTGCTCTTTGGGCCTGGGATAAGGAAGCAACCTCCTTGCATGATTTTGTGCCCAATTACCTCAAACGTGTTGAGGCTGAGGAAAACTGGCTCAAGAACCATACTGAATCTGGCGAGTCTTACATTAAACGCCTATGATAGAGATCAAACGAATCCAACAACAACCTAACTTGGCTCAAGCCATCTATGCTGTCATGGCAGCTGTTTACTCAGTCAGTCCTTGGACGCTGGAACAAATCCAAGCAGATTTGTCCCAAGATCAGACTTGGTATGCTCTAGCTTATACTGGGGCAGAAGTGATTGGATTTCTAGCTGTACAGGAAAATATCTTTGAGGCAGAAGTCTTGCAAATCGCTGTTAAAGGAGACTATCAGGGTCAGGGAATTGGGTCAGCCTTGTTTGCTCAATTGCCGACAGACAAGGAGATTTTCCTCGAAGTCAGAAAGTCAAATCAACGAGCGCAAGCATTTTATAAGAAAGAAAAGATGGCAGTCATCGCTGAGCGAAAGGCCTACTACCATGATCCAGTCGAGGACGCCATCATTATGAAGAGAGAAATAGATGAAGGATAGATATATTTTAGCATTTGAGACATCCTGTGATGAGACCAGTGTCGCCGTCTTGAAAAACGACGATGAGCTCTTGTCCAATGTCATTGCTAGTCAAATTGAGAGTCACAAACGTTTTGGGGGCGTAGTGCCGGAAGTAGCCAGTCGTCACCATGTTGAGGTTATTACAGCCTGTATCGAGGAGGCGTTAGCCGAAGCAGGGATTACCGAAGAGGACGTGACAGCTGTTGCGGTTACTTATGGACCAGGCTTGGTCGGAGCCTTGCTAGTTGGCTTGTCAGCTGCTAAGGCCTTTGCTTGGGCTCATGGACTTCCGCTGATTCCTGTTAATCACATGGCCGGTCACCTCATGGCCGCTCAGAGTGTGGAGCCTTTGAACTTTCCCTTGCTAGCCCTCTTGGTTAGCGGTGGACACACGGAGTTGGTCTATGTTTCGGAGGCTGGTGATTACAAGATTGTTGGGGAAACGCGAGATGATGCGGTTGGTGAGGCTTATGATAAGGTCGGCCGTGTCATGGGCTTGACCTATCCTGCAGGTCGTGAGATTGATGAGCTAGCCCATCAGGGGCAGGATATTTATGATTTCCCTCGTGCCATGATTAAGGAGGATAATCTGGAGTTTTCATTCTCAGGTTTGAAATCTGCCTTTATCAATCTTCACCACAATGCTGAGCAAAAGGGAGAAAGCTTGTCCACAGAGGATTTGTGTGCTTCCTTTCAAGCAGCTGTCTTGGATATTCTTATGGCAAAAACCAAGAAGGCCTTGGAAAAATACCCTGTTAAAACCCTTGTCGTGGCAGGTGGTGTGGCAGCAAATAAAGGCCTCAGAGAACGCCTAGCGACCGAAATCACAGATGTCAAGGTTATCATCCCACCTCTGCGCCTCTGCGGAGATAATGCAGGTATGATTGCCTATGCCAGCGTTAGCGAGTGGAACAAAGAAAACTTTGCAAACTTGCACCTCAATGCCAAACCAAGTCTTGCTTTTGATACCATGGAATAAAATGGAGTCTGTCTGATTACAATCAGCAGACTTTTTTCTCTTTCCTGAATGTGTTATAATAGTCCATGCTGTGGCTGGAGTCTTTTCAGCCCATTTATTAAGACAATATGAGGAGAAAGATGAAAGAAAAAGGATTTTGGGAGGGAGCGCAGGCAGCCATGCCAACGGCCCTGGGTTATGTCAGTATTGGCCTTGCCTGTGGAATTATCGGTGCGCCCTATGTGACACCTGTTGAGATGGGCTTGATGAGCCTCTTTGTTTATGCTGGGAGTGCCCAGTTTGCCATGTTGGCCCTGATTGCGGTTCAAGCACCTGTAGCAGCTATTGCTATGACGGTCTTTTTGATTAATTTGCGTCTCTTTTTATTGAGCTTGCATGCGTCAACCTATTTCCGTCATACCAGTCTCTGGCAAAATATCGGTATGTCTAGCCTTTTGACAGATGAGACTTACGGCGTTTTGATGGGCGAGTTAGCCCATACAGACAAGGTCAATCCTATGTGGATGCATGGAAACAATCTCAACAGCTATGTGGCTTGGTTTGTGGGGACAGTAGTCGGAACGGCTCTGGGTGGCCTGCTACCAAATCCAGAAATCTTTGGCTTGGATTTTGCCCTGGTTGGGATGTTTATTGGTATTTTCGCTTCGCAATTCCAGATTATGCAAAGACGAATTCCTGTCCGCAATCTGCTTATTATCCTAGCAGTTGTTGCGGTGTCCTTCTTTTTACTCTTGACAGTGGTATCTCAGTCACTAGCTGTTCTGTTTGCGACGCTACTTGGTTGTACAATGGGGGTGGTTTTAGATGGTCAGTAAGTATCTTTTATTAGCAGTTATTTTCTCTGGCTTGGTGACCTGGATTCCCCGTATGATTCCCTTCATCTTGGTCAAGTATAAGGGCTTGCCTGCGATTGTTGAGCGTTTTTTGAAGTTCTTGCCCGTTTCGATTATCTTTGCCTTGATTCTTTCAAGCGTAGTGACAGGTAAGGTTGGTAGCTTTCCTCAAATCAAATGGCTGGACTTCTTAGCCGTCTTTCCAACAGCTTGGGTAGCCTTTCGCTACCGCAATCTAGTCGGAACAGTTCTCTTTGGAGTGGTCTTAATTGCAGTCTTGCGTTTGGTCTTTTAATACTCTTCGAAAATCAAATTCAAACCACGTCAGCGTCGCCTTACCGTATATATGTTACTGACTTCGTCAGTTCTATCTACAACCTCAAAGCAGTGCTTTGAGCAACCTGCGGCTAGCTTCCTAGTTTGCTCTTTGATTTTCATTGAGTATAAATTAGCCATAAAGAAAACCTATCACAGAGATAGATATCATATAATGGCGTAAATGCTCTTTTTCTGTTAAGATTATAAGGTATTCTATTTTGGAGGAAATGACATGAAAAAAATCGTTAAATATTCATCTCTTGCTGCCCTAGGGCTTGTTGCTGCAGGTGTGTTAGCAGCTTGCTCAGGTGGTGCTAAGAAAGAAGGAGAAGCAGCTAGCAAGAAAGAAATTATCGTTGCAACTAATGCTACACCAAAACCATTCAACTATGAAGAAAATGGCGAATTGACTGGTTACGAAATTGAAGTGGTTCGCGCTATCTTTAAAGACTCTGACAAGTATGATGTCAAGTTTGAGAAGACAGAGTGGTCAGGAGTCTTTGCAGGACTTGATGCCGACCGTTACAATATGGCTGTTAGCAACATCAGCTACACTAAAGAACGTGCTGAAAAATACCTTTATGCAGCTCCAACTGCTAAAAACCCTAACGTTCTTGTAGTGAAAAAAGATGACCCTAGCATCAAATCGCTTGATGATATCGGTGGAAAATCAACAGAAGTTGTTCAAGGGACAACTTCTGCTAAACAGCTAGAAGACTACAACAAACAACATTCAGATAATCCAACTGTCCTAAAGTATACTAAAGCAGACTTCCAACAAATCATGGGACGCTTGAGCGATGGCCAGTTTGACTACAAGATTTTTGATAAAATCGGTGTTGAAACAGTCATCAAGGACCAAGGTTTGGACAACTTGAAAGTGATCGAACTTCCAAGCGACCAACAACCTTATGTTTACCCACTTCTTGCTAAAGGTCAAGATGAGTTGAAAACATTTGTAGACAAACGTATCCAAGAACTCTACAAAGACGGAACTCTTGAAAAATTGTCCAAACAATTCTTCGGAGACACTTATCTACCAGCAGAAGCTGATATTAAATAATTTCTTGAAATCATCCATTCTGAGTAAGGTGGATGATTTCTCAGTTTTTAGGGATATAGTTTTAAACTATATATCTGGCTATCTAATAACAATTTGTGAAATCAAACAAATTGTGAGATACTAGTACGGTATTATTTTTAAGGAGAAAGAATCATGAAAATCAAAAAATGGCTTGGTGTAGCAGCCCTTGCTACAGTCGCAGGTTTGGCTCTTGCAGCTTGCGGAAACTCAGAAAAGAAAGCAGACAATGCAACAACTATCAAAATCGCAACTGTTAACCGTAGCGGTTCTGAAGAAGCTCGTTGGGATAAAGTTCAAGAATTAGTTAAAAAAGACGGTATTACTTTGGAATTTACAGAGTTCACAGACTACTCACAACCAAACAAGGCAACTGCTGATGGCGAAGTAGACTTGAACGCTTTCCAACACTATAACTTCTTGAACAACTGGAACAAAGAAAACGGAAAAGACCTTGTAGCGATTGCTGATACTTACATCTCTCCAATCCGCCTTTACTCAGGTTTGAATGGAAGTGACAACAAGTACACTAAAGTAGAAGATATCCCAGCAAACGGAGAAATCGCTGTACCGAACGATGCTACAAACGAAAGCCGTGCGCTTTACTTGCTTCAATCAGCTGGCTTGATTAAATTGGACGTTTCAGGAACTGCTCTTGCAACAGTTGCTAACATCAAAGAAAATCCAAAAAACTTGAAAATCACTGAATTGGATGCTAGCCAAACAGCTCGTTCATTGTCATCAGTTGACGCTGCCGTTGTAAACAATACCTTCGTTACAGAAGCAAAATTGGACTACAAGAAAGCACTTTTCAAAGAACAAGCTGATGAAAACTCAAAACAATGGTACAACATCATCGTTGCGAAAAAAGATTGGGAATCATCACCAAAAGCTGATGCTATCAAGAAAGTTGTTGCAGCTTACCACACAGATGACGTGAAAAAAGTTATCGAAGAAACATCAGACGGTTTGGATCAACCAGTTTGGTAATAAGAAACAGGGAGGTGGGAGAGAAAATTCCACCTCTTGCTTTTGTATAGAGCATGGATTGTCAGGAAGAGTAGTTCATAGAAAGGTAGAGAGAATATGGTTTTTCCTAGCGAACAAGAACAGATTGAAAAATTTGAAAAGGATCATGTAGCCCAGCATTATTTTGAGGTTTTGCGTACCTTGATTTCTAAGAAATCGGTCTTTGCCCAGCAGGTGGGTCTCAAGGAAGTCGCAAACTATCTGGGTGAGATTTTCAAACGTGTGGGAGCTGAAGTGGAGATTGATGAGACTTATACGGCGCCTTTTGTCATGGCGCATTTCAAGAGTTCGCGTCCAGATGCCAAGACCCTGATTTTCTATAACCACTATGACACTGTGCCAGCGGACGGGGATCAGGTGTGGACAGAGGAGCCCTTTACGCTTTCGGTGCGCAATGGCTTCATGTATGGGCGTGGGGTTGATGATGATAAGGGTCATATCACAGCTCGTTTGAGTGCTTTGAGAAAATACATGCAGCACCATGATGATTTGCCTGTCAATATCAGTTTTATCATGGAGGGAGCGGAGGAATCGGCTTCAACAGACCTAGATAAGTATCTAGAAAAGCATGCGGATAAACTCCGTGGTGCAGATTTGTTAGTTTGGGAACAAGGGACCAAAAATGCCTTGGAGCAGTTAGAAATTTCTGGTGGAAATAAGGGGATTGTGACCTTTGATGCCAAGGTGAAAAGCGCTGATGTCGATATCCATTCTAGTTATGGTGGAGTTGTGGAATCAGCTCCCTGGTACCTCCTTCAAGCTCTACAGTCTCTTCGAGCTGCAGATGGCCGTATCTTGGTTGAAGGATTGTACGAAGAAGTACAAGAGCCAAATGAAAGAGAATTGGCCTTGGTGGACACTTACGCCCAACGAAATCCAGGGGAAATCAGCCAGATTTATGGTTTGGAATTGCCTCTCTTACAAGAGAACCGCGCAGACTTTCTAAAACGTTTCTTTTTCGAGCCAGCTCTTAATATCGAAGGGATTCAGTCAGGTTATCAAGGGCAAGGAGTCAAAACGATTTTGCCAGCAGAAGCCAGTGCTAAGCTAGAAGTTCGTTTGGTTCCTGGCTTAGAACCGCATGATGTTCTGGAAAAAATTCGGAAACAGCTAGACAAAAATGGCTTTGATAAGGTAGAATTATACTATACCTTGGGAGAGATGAGCTATCGAAGCGATATGAGCGCACCAGCCATTCTCAATGTGATCGAGTTGGCCAAGAAATTCTATCCACAGGGCGTTTCGGTCTTGCCGACGACAGCTGGGACAGGGCCTATGCATACGGTCTTTGATGCCCTAGAGGTGCCAATGGTGGCCTTCGGTCTAGGAAATGCCAATAGCCGAGACCACGGTGGAGATGAAAATGTGCGAATCGCCGATTATTACACCCATATTGAATTAGTAGAGGAGCTAATTAGAAGCTATGAGTAGAGATATTATCAAGTTAGATCAGATCGATGTGACTTTTCACCAAAAGAAGAGAACCATCACAGCGGTCAAGGATGTGACCATTCACATCCAAGAAGGGGATATCTACGGAATCGTTGGATATTCTGGAGCAGGGAAATCAACCCTTGTACGGGTGATTAACCTCTTGCAAAAGCCATCTGCAGGGAAAATTACCATTGACGACGATGTGATTTTTGATGGCAAGGTGACCTTGACGGCGGAGCAGTTGCGTCGTAAACGTCAGGATATCGGAATGATTTTCCAGCATTTTAACCTCATGAGTCAAAAGACAGCAGAGGAGAATGTGGCCTTTGCCCTTAAACACTCTGGACTCAGCAAGGAAGAAAAGAAGGCTAAAGTAGCCAAGTTGTTGGACTTGGTTGGCTTGGCGGATCGTGCTGAAAATTACCCTTCACAACTATCTGGAGGGCAAAAACAGCGTGTGGCCATTGCGCGTGCCTTGGCAAATGACCCAAAAATCTTGATTTCAGATGAGTCAACGTCTGCCCTTGACCCTAAGACAACCAAGCAAATCTTAGCTTTGCTGCAAGATTTGAATCAAAAATTAGGCTTGACGGTTGTCTTGATTACGCATGAAATGCAGATTGTCAAAGACATTGCCAACCGTGTGGCAGTTATGCAGGATGGGCATTTGATTGAAGAGGGCAGTGTTCTTGAAATCTTCTCAGACCCTAAACAACCTTTGACCCAAGACTTTATCTCAACAGCCACAGGTATTGATGAAGCTATGGTCAAAATCGAGAAGCAAGAAATCGTGGAACACTTGTCTGAAAACAGTCTCTTGGTTCAACTCAAGTATGCAGGTGCTTCAACAGACGAGCCACTTTTGAATGAATTGTACAAGCATTACCAAGTAACGGCTAATATCCTCTATGGAAACATCGAAATTTTGGATGGTACTCCTGTTGGAGAATTGGTTGTGGTCTTGTCAGGTGAAAAAGCAGCGTTAGCAGGTGCTCAAGAAGCCATTCGTCAAGCAGGCGTACAACTAAAAGTATTGAAGGGAGGACAGTAAGATGGAATCATTGATTCAAACCTATTTACCAAATGTCTATAAAATGGGTTGGGCTGGTCAAGCAGGCTGGGGAACAGCCATCTACCTAACCCTTTATATGACAGTTCTTTCCTTCATCATCGGAGGTTTCTTGGGGCTTGTTGCGGGTCTCTTCCTTGTCTTGACAGCGCCAGGTGGTGTCTTGGAAAATAAGGTCGTTTTCTGGATTTTAGATAAGATTACCTCTATTTTCCGTGCGGTTCCATTTATCATTCTCTTGGCAGTCTTGTCACCATTTTCACACCTAATCGTAGGGACAAGTATTGGGCCAAATGCGGCTATTGTACCCCTATCTTTTGCAGTCTTTGCCTTCTTTGCCCGTCAAGTACAGGTGGTATTGGCTGAACTGGATGGTGGTGTCATTGAGGCGGCTCAAGCGAGCGGAGCGACATTCTGGGATATCGTGGGTGTCTACCTATCAGAAGGTCTGCCAGATTTGATCCGTGTGACGACTGTGACCTTGATTTCTCTTGTTGGAGAAACAGCTATGGCTGGTGCGGTTGGAGCTGGTGGTATCGGTAACGTAGCCATCGCTTATGGATTTAACCGCTACAATCACGATGTGACGATTTTGGCAACCATTATTATCATTTTGATTATCTTTACAATCCAATTCTTGGGAGATTTCTTGACCAAGAAATTGAGCCATAAATAAAAAAGAGCCGTGTGGCTCTTTTTTAGTAATCAGATTTTCTGTGCCAATTTTTTACTCAAGGCTTGTCCAATCAAGGCACCCACTAGGGCTCCGATGACAATACTTGCGATAAATAGAAGGACGGTTCCAGGATTTAGCGCGACCATGATACGGTCGATATATTCTTGGGATTTTCCTCTTGCTAGAAGCGTTGCCATATAGGTTTTGGGCGCAATCCACATAAGTAAGATTGGACCAGTTGAGCTAAATGCAAAAATAACAAAAGAAAGAAAGTTCTTTGTTTGATCTTTATATTTTCCTAAAAGAGCTACTCCATCTGCTAGGAGGCCACAGATAATTCCAGGAAGGAAGGCACCGGCACCGTGTTTAGTTCCCAAGAAAAAGAGAGCAATAACAAGGCCGATAGTGGTAATGGCTCCAAAGCGCGGAACTTTTGCGACTAGGATCATATAGACGCTACCGCCGACAAGGGCAGTAAAGGCAGGCGCATAAAACATGTTTCCAGTTTGGTCAAAGAGATTGCCCAAAAGGACACCAATCCCCATGCAGAGGAAGTAAAGAACTGCAAAAAGCAGTGTAGTTAAGATAGATTTCTTCATGAATTGTCTCCTGATAATTTTTTCACAATTCTCATTTTACCATGGTTTGGTGGGATTGTAAATGGATACTAGAAGTTTTTGAAAACGCTTGAAATATGATATAATAGTTTCATAGTTATTTTTAGGGGGATATCATGGGGAGATTTTTAGACTTTGTCTTTAATCGTTTCTTTTTAGGGATGATTGCGACAGCCTTCTTTTGGCTATTAACATTGGCAGGAGGGATTATCCTTGGTCTAGCGCCGGCTAGTGCTACCTTGATGAGCCTGTATGCAGAACATGGTTATAGCTTTCGGGAATACAGTTTGAAGGAGGCGTGGTCTCTTTATAAGCAAAATTTCGTCTCAAGCAACCTGATTTTCTATAGCTTTTTAGGGGTGGATTTAGTTTTAATCTATGGCCTGTATCTCTTGGTGCAATTGCCTCATCAGACCATTATTCATTTGATTGCAACATTTTTGAATGTTCTAGTAGTCGCCCTGCTGTTTTTGGCCTATACAGTGTCTTTGAAATTACAAGTTTATTTTGACTTGTCCTATCGAAATAGCCTCAAATTATCCTTGATTGGCATCTTTATGAGTCTAGCAGCTGTGGCCAAGGTTCTCCTTGGGACAGTGCTACTTGTGGCAATTGGTTACTATATGCCTGCCCTACTTTTCTTTGTAGGAATTGGGATGTGGCATTTCTTTATCAGTGATATGTTGGAACCGGTCTATGAAAGTATCCATGAAAAATTGGCGACAAAATAGAATGAAGCAGTTTTGGCTACATACGCTTCTAAGAACCTATAGTTCAGTCATGATGATTATTATTGCGAGTTTTGCAATCTTACTCTCTTACGCTGACTGGGATTCACGGGAAAAGGAAGCTCAAAGAGTAGCCCAACGTGTAACCACTCGAACAGTCGATGAGGTGGAGTATTATTATCGGGAGTCAGCCCAACTGGCGCAAGATTTAGTAGCCAATCAAGACCGAATACAAGGGGTTTATAAGTACTTTAGCTTGTCAACTTCTGAGTATTTTTATTGGCTGTTGGAGCATCAAGCAGCTTCGTCAACTTCTATTTCTCTGTATGAAAACATTGATGATCTTTATGTTCAAAATGACTCTATAACGGGTGTTGCAATCGTCTTGCAGGATTTTAAAGAAGTTTATGTTTCAACAAGGGATAAAAGAAGTGGTCGTACCTTGCCTGCTGAGGCCTTTAAACCAGAGGTTAATAGTTTTGGAATTCCAGTTCTGGACCCAGCAACGGATCAATCTATAGGAGTGATATACATCTCCTTGGATCCAGAAGTTTTATATCATGCCATTGACAATACCCGAGGTCATATTCCGATGGCTGTTACTGTGACATCGCCTTTTGATACAGAGATTTTTCATATTGGTGAGAGGGTCAATAGGGAACATGAGAACTGGTTTGTTGGTATGACTTCTCATGGATATCAGGTTCAGGTGGCAGTTCCTAAAAACTTTGTTTTACAAGGAACAGTTGCCAGCTCTGCTTTGATTGTGGGTTTGAGTTTTCTCTTTATTGTCATTCTCTATCTGACTTTGAGGCAGACCTTTGCCAACTATCAAAAGCAGGTAGTGGATTTGGTGGATTCCATCCAAGCTATTGCCCAAGGACAAGAAGGTCTTCGCATTGATACGCTTGAAAAGGATCAGGAATTGCTCCTAATCGCAGAGACCACCAATGATATGTTGGATCGCTTGGAAAAGAACATCCATGATATTTACCAGTTAGAGCTTAGTCAAAAAGATGCCAATATGCGAGCCTTGCAGGCTCAAATCAACCCTCATTTTATGTACAATACTCTGGAGTTCTTGCGCATGTATGCAGTTATGCAAAGTCAAGATGAGTTGGCAGATATCATTTATGAGTTCAGTAGTCTCTTGCGTAACAATATTTCCGACGAAAGAGAAACTCTTCTCAAACAGGAATTAGAATTTTGCCGTAAATACAGTTATCTCTGCATGGTTCGCTATCCTAAGTCCATTGCCTATGGTTTCAAGATAGATTCAGAGTTAGAGAATATGAAGATTCCTAAGTTTACCTTGCAACCGCTGGTAGAAAATTATTTCGCGCATGGTGTTGACCACAGACGGACAGATAATGTGATTAGCATCAAGGCTCTTAAACAGGATGGGTTTGTGGAAATTTTAGTGGTAGATAATGGCCGTGGTATGTCGGCTGAAAAACTGGCAAGTATTCGAGAAAAATTAAGTCAGAGACATTTTGAACACCAAGCCAGTTACAGTGATCAAAAGCAGTCTATCGGGATTGTCAATGTACACGAGCGTTTTGTGCTCTATTTTGGGGCTCGCTATGCCATTACGATAGAGTCTGCAGAGCAAGCAGGTGTTCAGTATCGTATTACAATTCAAGATGAGTAGAAAGGGAGAAAATGTATAAAGTATTATTAGTAGATGATGAGTACATGGTGACAGAAGGTCTGAAACGTTTGATTCCCTTTGATAAGTGGGATATGGAGGTCGTCGCAACAGCCAGTCATGCCGATGAAGCCCTAGAATATGTTCAGGAAAATCCTGTCGATGTCATCATTTCAGATGTCAATATGCCCGACAAAACAGGGCTTGATATGATTCGAGAAATGAAAGAAATCTTACCAGATGCAGCCTATATCCTACTTTCAGGTTATCAGGAGTTTGATTATGTAAAAAGAGCAATGAACCTTAGTGTGGTGGACTATTTGGTAAAGCCTGTTGATAAGGTCGAGTTGGGAAATCTGCTGGATAAGATTGCAGGTCAGCTCGGCGAGAGAGGAAAGAAAAGTCAGACCCTTAGTCAAGATTTAGATGAGGCTGGATTTGTTAGTTATTTAGGGGATAAGGAGAATTGGTGGATAGGTCTATCCAAGGAAAAACAAGGCTCCTTCACCATTCCCTACTATGTCTTGGGTCAAGACTGGCAGATTTTTATTTCTGATCAACCCCTAGATGGTTTAGTCGTTACTCCCTTTGAGGCTCCTTATCAAGAACACTTTGAACGCTGGAAGCTGAATGCTGAGAAAGCCCTCTTTTACGGTTCTGTCAATCTAAAACAGTCTGAGAGTCTCTTTGCCTATTACGAACCGATTTATAGGGTTATCATTCAGGGGAATCTCAATCAAATCGTAGAAGAGTTAAATCTCTTGGAGAAGGTGGTTCTTGAAAATACGCCGCGTGTTCCGATTACCAAACAGCTTTTTATCCAGTTTGTCATGGATGTCTTTCATTTGTTTGAACATCTCAAAGCTGATGATATGACGGATATTGTCAAAACGATTCATGCTATTCAATCATTCGATGAACTGGTTCCTTATATCAAGGAAACTCTGACCCGATTCTTTGGACAATATCGTATGAATGAAAATGTGGTCAGTGTGCTGGAAGTCATTGGGCGTGATTATCAGAAAGAACTTTCCCTCAAGGATATCAGTAAGGATCTCTTTATCAATCCTGTCTATCTAGGTCAGTTGATTAAGCGAGAAACTAATTCGACCTTCGCAGAGCTTTTAAACAAACAACGTATTAAGGCTGCCCAACAACTTTTGCTTTCAACTAGTGACAGTATTGAAGATATTTGTTATGCTGTTGGTTACAGTAATGTTGGATATTTCTATAAAGTGTTCCGAAAATTGTGCGGAAAATCGCCAAAAGCCTACCGAAAACAGGTAGAAACTACACTATAATATTTGTATCCCTTTACAAAAAGTGCTATAATATCGATAATAATATCAGGAGGTTCTATTATGAAAAAGAAACCAATCTATCTATGGGTATTACTGATTTTTTCAGCCTTACTCTCAGCATTGTCACTATTTGGAATCATATCTCCAGTACCTACTGCGGAGAGTATGAACAATCTAGAAACATCAGCATCAGGTGTTAATGCTACTTATGCTAAGGAGCTCGTTGCTTACACCATTAAGGTATCGGAGCATGGTCATTCTATCTTCAGCATTCTCTTGGTTGTCTTATCTGTTATTCTGGTTGTTGTGTCTTTGGTTTTCCTTGTTCGTAAAAACATACAATTGGCTAACTACACTTATCTTGCTTATGTCTTCGTTGCCATCGTTGGTTCTATCTACAACTTTATCGGCATTCAGGATGCGGTTTTACTTTTTACAGACCCTAACATCCGTATGGGAGCGGAGCTTGGTGCCAAAGGTTCTGCTATTTTTGGGATCGTACTCAATGTTATCTTCCTAGCAATCGTCTTCTATAAAATGTGGCGTCAGCAAAAAGCCTTGGCGGAAGAAGAGGAAACAGAAGAACTTGCCTAAGTATTGACAAAAAAGAACTATCAAGTTACAATCTTGGTAGTTATTTTTTATGATTCAAAAAAAGGAGGAGAGCATGAAAAAAGTTTCCTTGATCTACATCAGTCTGAGCGGAAATACGGAGAGTTTCGTAACACGATTGAAGGCTTACCTATTAGAACAGTATGAGAACATTGAAGTAGAAAAAATTCATATTAAAGACCTAGTTAAGGAAGGAGAGACCTTCTTTGAAATGGCCAATCCTTATGTTGCCTTCCTACCAACTTACCTAGAAGGTGGGAATGGCGTGGATAACGGAGATGTCGAGATTTTGACGACACCAGTGGGAGATTTTATCGCCTATGGTGACAATGCTAGTAAGTGTTTTGGTGTGGTTGGTTCAGGAAATCGTAACTTTAATAACCAATACTGCCTGACAGCCAAGCAATATAGTCAACGTTTTGGCTTCCCTGTATTGGCTGATTTTGAAATGCGAGGTATGCTGGGAGATATCAAACGTGTCGCAGCGATTATCGCAGATTTGTATGAGTTGGAAAGTTGAGCTGATAACGATCTTTCAATCATTAGAAGAAAGAACTTATTATATCCCCCTCTATAGCAGAGATGAAAATTACCTATAAACTTTTTAATATAAATGTTATTTGCTATAGTTGGAAGATAAAAATTATGCCCTAAAAAAACCGAGAAGCTTTCTTCTCGGTTTTTGATTATTTCAATTGATCTGTAATGTCTTTTGATAGCAACATTCCCAGATGATAAGTTTTATTGATGTAAGCAATGACATCATTGATATTTTCAGTCGTGTGAATTTTCTCTTTGATGTCAGCCCTAAATGTTTCATCCTTCAAAAGTTGTTCTTGGTAGAGCCTTTGCAGTCTCTCCTTCTCGTACTTATTGAGCAGAAAAAGGAACACCAAGCTAATCACAACGAGGATATAAGCATATTGGCTCATAGAATATCTCCCTGTATGATAAAGAAGTAGTAGTGAATAAATCGATTTAGTGGATCTAAAATAGCAGAACAAGTCAGCAAAACTTGATAAGATTTCTGATAGACCTCTAAACCAAAATCCGTATAGATTTAGTGTAAGTTACTTAGATTGCTTTACATTCTAGTGACTTGAAGATTAGCACCAGCCACTAAGCCAATTAATAGATTTGGTTGACCAATTTAGTGAGGCGTTTAGACAAGTGTCTCTGATTACGACGTCATGGCCCCTAAATCGATTATATTTAGGGATCATGACTAGTGAAGCAGTTAGCTAGTCCGCATATAAGCGGCTAGCGTCTAACAATTGGGAACTTTAGTTCCAATTGTTAGTACTGAATCACATCTTCTCTGGCGCTTCTACTCCAAGCAAGCGAAGGGCTTCTTTGAGAACGACTGCGGTTGCGTAGCTAAGGGCTAGACGGCTGTCGCGTTCTGGGCTTTCATCCAAGATGCGTGTATGTGCATAGTATTTGTTGAAGGCTTGAGCCAGGCTAATTGCAAATTTAGCAATGATAGAAGGTTCAAAGTTATCTGCCGCACGATTGATAATACGTGGGAAGTCTTGGATGAGTTTGATGATTTCCCAGCTTTCAGCATCATTTAAGCTGTAATTAGCCTCTGTTTCTGGTTTGAAATCTGCTTTGCGCAAGATCGATTGGATACGAGCGTAGGCGTATTGGACATAAGGTCCAGTTTCACCCTCAAAGGATACCATAGCCTCTAGGTCGAAGTCGTATCCATTTGTACGGTCAGTCTTAAGGTCATAGAATTTAATGGCCCCAACCCCAACAGCATGCGCTACCTGGTCTTTGTTTTCAAGTTCAGGATTTTTAGCCTCGATTTGGGCTTTGGCACGACTAACAGCCTCTGCAACAGTAGGCTCTAGCAAGATGACATTCCCTTTACGAGTAGAGAGTTTCTTCCCTTCTTTTGTAACCAAACCAAAAGGAACGTGAGTAATGTCGTCACTCCAGTCGTAGCCCATTTCTTGCAAGACAGCTTTGAGCTGTTTAAAGTGGGCAGATTGCTCTTGACCAACGACATAGATAGATTTAGCAAATTGGTATTCGTTTTTACGGTAAAGGGCTGCAGCCAAGTCACGTGTAATATAGAGAGTTGCACCATCAGATTTCTTGATGAGGGCTGGATGTTCAATTCCATATTTCTCAAGATTGACAACTTGGGCACCCTCTGATTCAATAAGAAGGCCTTTTTCAGAAAGAATGTCTACGACTGCATCCATCTTATCGTTGTAGAAGGCTTCTCCGTTGTAGCTGTCAAATTCGACTTGCAATTCATTGTAAAGGCGGCTAAATTCCACCAAACTTTCATCACGGAACCATTGCCAAAGAGCGAGAGCTTCCTCGTCTCCATTTTCAAGTTTACGGAACCATTCGCGTGCTTCTTCATCCAAGCTAGGGTCATTTTCAGCTTCAGCGTTGATGCGGACATAGAGTTTAAGAAGTTCATCAATTGGATGAGCTTTTACAGCTTCTTCGTCACCCCATTTTTTGTAGGCAACAATCAACATCCCAAACTGTTTACCCCAGTCTCCCAAATGATTGACCTTGACTGTTTGATAACCGATTTTTTGGAAAATATGTGATAAGCTATCTCCGATGACAGTTGAGCGCAGGTGGCCAATAGAGAATGGTTTAGCGATATTGGGACTAGACATATCGATAACAACATTTTCTTGTTTACCAATATTTTGATCAGCATAGTGTTCTTTTTCAGTGATAACAGCTTGCAATACTTGAGCAGAAATGGCAGATTTATCAAGGAAAAAGTTAACGTAAGGTCCTGTTGCGACAACCTTTTCAAAGGCTTGGCTGTTAATTTTTTCAGCCAGTTCAGCAGCAATCATTTGAGGTGCTTTACGTTCGACTTTTGCAAGTGAAAAAGCAGGGAAAGCGATGTCTCCCATTTCTGAGTTTTTAGGGGTTTCCAGTAAATTTAAAATAGCCTCTTGGTCCAGGCTATCAATGACGCTAGCCAACTCGCTAGCAATCAATTCTTTTGTATTCATTAAGAGCTCCTTTTTGGACTTTTCTACTATTTTATCACAATTTTAAAGAAAGAAGAAAAAATTTTTGAAATCTCCTATTTTTTTGGTATAATATAGTTATAAAATTAGTTATAAATATGCATATAAGAGGATTTTATGAGAAAAAGAGATCGTCATCAGTTAATAAAAAAAATGATTACTGAGGAGAAATTAAGTACACAAAAAGAAATTCAAGATCGGTTGGAGGCACACAATGTCTTTGTGACGCAGACAACCCTATCTCGAGATTTGCGCGAAATCGGCTTGACCAAGGTCAAGAAAAATGATATGGTGTATTATGTACTAGCAAATGAGACAGAAAAGATTGATTTGGTGGAATTTTTGTCTCATCATTTAGAAGGTGTTGCAAGAGCAGAATTTACTTTGGTACTTCATACCAAATTAGGAGAAGCCTCTGTTTTAGCAAATATTGTAGATGCAAACAAGGATGAATGGATTTTAGGAACAGTTGCTGGTGCCAATACCTTATTGGTCATTTGTCGAGACCAGCACGTTGCCAAACTCATGGAAGATCGTTTGCTAGATTTGATGAAAGATAAGTAAGGTCTTGGGAGTTGCTCTCAAGACTTATTTTTGACAAGGAGAGACGGAAAATGGCGACAGAAAAGCTATCACCTGGCATGCAACAGTATGTGGATATTAAAAAGCAATATTCAGATGCTTTTTTGCTCTTTCGGATGGGTGATTTTTATGAATTATTTTATGAGGATGCGGTCAATGCTGCGCAGATTCTGGAAATTTCCTTAACGAGTCGCAACAAGAATGCGGACAATCCGATTCCTATGGCGGGTGTCCCCTATCATTCTGCCCAACAGTACATCGATGTCTTGATTGAGCAGGGCTATAAGGTAGCCATTGCTGAACAGATGGAAGATCCTAAACAGGCAGTTGGGGTTGTGAAACGAGAGGTTGTTCAGGTCATTACGCCAGGGACAGTGGTCGATAGCAGTAAGCCGGATAGTCAGAACAACTTCTTGGTTGCCATAGACCGTGCTGACAATCAATTTGGCCTAGCTTATATGGACCTGGTGACGGGTGACTTTTATGTGACAGGTCTTTTGGATTTCACGCTGGTTTGTGGGGAAATCCGCAATCTCAAGGCTCGAGAAGTGGTGCTGGGCTATGACTTGTCTGAGGAAGAGGAACAAATCCTTAGTCGTCAGATGAATCTGGTGCTCTCTTATGAAAAAGAAGGCTTTGAGGACCTTCATTTGCTGGATTCACGATTGGCAGCGGTGGAGCAAGCGGCGTCTAGTAAACTGCTCCAGTATGTCCATCGGACTCAGATGAGAGAATTGAACCACCTCAAGCCTGTTATCCGCTATGAAATCAAGGATTTCTTGCAGATGGATTATGCGACCAAGGCTAGTCTGGATTTGGTTGAGAATGCTCGTTCAGGCAAGAAGCAAGGAAGTCTTTTCTGGCTTTTGGATGAAACCAAGACGGCTATGGGTATGCGTCTCTTGCGGTCTTGGATTCATCGCCCCTTGATTGATAAGGAACGAATTATCCAACGTCAAGAAGTGGTGCAGGTCTTTCTCGACCATTTCTTTGAGCGCAGTGATTTGACAGATAGTCTCAAGGGTGTTTATGACATTGAGCGCTTGGCTAGTCGGGTTTCTTTTGGCAAAACCAATCCTAAGGATCTCTTGCAGTTGGCGACCACCTTGTCTAGTGTGCCACGGATTCGTGCGATTTTAGAAGGAATGGAGCAACCTGCTCTAGCTTATCTCATCGAACAACTGGATGGAATCCCTGAGTTAGAGAGTTTGATTAGCGTAGCGATTGCTCCTGAAGCTCCTCATGTGATTACGGAAGGTGGTATTATCCGCACTGGATTTGATGAGACTTTAGACAAGTACCGTCGCGTTCTCAGAGAAGGGACTAGCTGGATTGCTGAGATTGAGGCTAAGGAGAGAGAAAACTCTGGCATCAGCACGCTCAAGATTGACTATAATAAAAAGGATGGCTACTATTTCCATGTGACCAATTCACAACTGGGAAATGTGCCTGCTCACTTTTTCCGCAAGGCGACGCTGAAAAACTCAGAACGTTTTGGAACCGAAGAATTGGCCCGTATCGAGGGCGATATGTTGGAGGCGCGTGAGAAGTCAGCTAACCTAGAGTACGAAATTTTTATGCGTATTCGTGAAGAGGTCAGCAAGTACATCCAACGTTTACAAGCTCTAGCCCAAGGAATTGCGACCGTTGATGTCTTGCAAAGTCTGGCAGTTGTTGCTGAAACCCAGCATTTGACTCGACCTGAGTTTGGAGATGATTCGCGGATTGATATCCAGAAAGGGCGCCATGCTGTCGTCGAAAAGGTCATGGGGGCTCAGACCTATATTCCCAATACGATTCAGATGGCAGAAGATACCAGTATTCAACTGATTACAGGGCCAAACATGAGCGGGAAGTCAACCTATATGCGTCAGTTAGCCATGACGGCGATTATGGCCCAGATAGGTTCCTATGTACCGGCAGAAAGTGCCCATTTACCGATTTTTGATGCAATCTTTACCCGTATCGGAGCAGCAGATGACTTGGTTTCAGGTCAATCAACCTTTATGGTGGAGATGATGGAGGCCAATAATGCTATTTCGCATGCAACCAAGAACTCTCTCATTCTCTTTGATGAATTGGGACGGGGAACTGCAACTTATGATGGTATGGCTCTCGCTCAGTCTATCATCGAATACATCCATGAGCATATCGGAGCCAAGACCCTCTTTGCGACCCACTACCATGAGTTGACTAGTCTGGAGTCTAGCTTGGAACACTTGGTCAATGTTCACGTGGCAACTTTGGAGCAGGGTGGGCAGGTGACCTTCCTTCATAAGATTGAACCAGGTCCAGCTGACAAATCCTACGGTATCCATGTTGCCAAGATTGCTGGTTTACCGGCTGCTCTTTTAGCAAGGGCGGATAAGATTTTGACTCAGTTAGAGAATCAAGGGACAGAAAGTCCTGCTCCTATGAGGCAAACAAGTGCTGTCACAGAACAGATTTCACTATTTGATACGGCAGAAGAGCATCCTATCCTAGAAGAATTAGCTAAATTGGACATTTACAACATGACACCCATGCAGGCCATGAATGTTTTGGTTGAGTTAAAACAAAAACTATAAAAATAATCCCACTCATGCATTTGTGAGTGGGATTATTGCTATTACTTTCTATGCTCCAAGAGTTGATTGATATGGTCTACTTTTTTTGATGCTCTTTTATAGGAAATAGTCCAAATGATGAGGTAGACAATTGCAAACTCGATAATGAGTTGGAGATAGAAAATCCAGTGGAAGGGGAACCAACCTGCTAGAGTTGCTAGTGGGACAAAGCCAACCAGCATGAGGAAGAAATGGGTCAGAGTTGCACGGAGCAAGCTCCAGTCACGGCTGAATAATCGTTTACCAAAGTTGAAGAGAATACCGATGGCTGCCCAGATAAGTGTGCAGTAGAGCAAGACCAGTGCACCGTGAACCTGATGTTGGGTCATTACTTGGCCGATGAGAGAGTCGGAACTTAGTGGTGCGTAGGTATTTGGTGCATAAATGAGTGAAAAGATGATAGAGAGGATGAGGCCGATAAGAACACCGGCAGCTGCATCGTTAAATACTTGTTTTTTCATAGTTCTAATTTCTCCTTGATGGTTTTTAGGTAACGGCGTGAAGAGTAGGTGAAACTTTCGTTTTTTAGAAAGATTTCTACTAGACCGTTGTGAGTTAGCTTGAGATGGGAGATGGAGTTGATATTGATGATTTCTGATTGGGAAATTTGGATAAAAGTTGTTGGCAGAATTTCAAGGACCTGATAGAGTCGCAAATCAATGCTGTAGGTCTGACTCGCGGTTTCTGCTAGAACTTTCCGATTCTCGATATAGAAGCGTTGTATCTTACTAATCTTAACGAGATAGACTTGATCATCAATCTTTCCTTTGATTGTTTCTTTTTGGTCAAGATTTTCTGCAAACTCGATGACTTTTTGGACTTTTTCGGTTTCTCGAGGTGCTTGCACAATCAGCTTTTCCTCTTCGTAAGTCTCGCTAATCTGTAGTTCTACTTTCATAAATTTCTCTCCTTTTCAGTTATACAAGATTGTGATCACTTCCTGTACACCTTTATTAAACACTATTTTATAGCCTATGGCAAGGGACTTTGTCTATGTGGAGGGATTTGGCTTCTATGTGGCGCTTGCTTTTCTGTCCTATCTGAAATATGGTATAATAGCACTAATCAATTTCTAGGAAAATAGATACAGAAAGGGGCTGAAAGATGTCTCATATTATTGAATTGCCAGAGGTGCTGGCAAACCAGATCGCGGCTGGAGAGGTTATCGAGCGTCCAGCTAGCGTTGTTAAGGAGCTGGTAGAAAACGCCATTGACGCGGGTTCTAGTCAGATTATCATTGAGATTGAGGAAGCTGGCCTCAAGAAAATTCAAATTACAGATAATGGTCATGGAATTGCCCACGATGAGGTGGAATTGGCCCTGCGCCGCCATGCGACTAGTAAGATCAAAAATCAAGCGGATCTTTTTCGGATTCGGACGCTTGGTTTTCGTGGTGAAGCCCTTCCTTCTATAGCGTCTGTTAGTGTCTTAACTCTGCTAACGGCGGTAGATGGTGCTAATCACGGGACAAAGCTGGTCGCGCGTGGAGGAGAAGTAGAGGAAATCATCCCAGCGACCAGTCCTGTGGGAACCAAGGTTTGTGTGGAGGACCTTTTTTTCAACACGCCTGCCCGCCTCAAGTATATGAAGAGCCAGCAAGCAGAGTTGTCTCATATCATTGATATTGTCAATCGTCTGGGTTTGGCCCATCCTGAGATTTCGTTTAGTTTGATTAGTGATGGCAAGGAAATGACGCGAACAGCTGGGACTGGTCAACTGCGCCAAGCTATCGCAGGGATTTACGGTTTGGCGAGTGCCAAGAAGATGATTGAAATTGAGAATTCTGACCTTGATTTCGAAATTTCTGGCTTTGTGTCTCTGCCTGAGTTAACTAGAGCCAATCGCAACTATATCAGTCTCTTCATCAATGGTCGTTATATCAAGAATTTCCTACTCAATCGTGCTATTATTGACGGCTATGGCAGTAAGCTCATGGTGGGACGCTTTCCGTTGGCTGTCATTCATATCCATATCGACCCTTATCTAGCGGATGTCAATGTGCATCCGACCAAGCAAGAGGTGCGAATTTCCAAGGAAAAAGAACTGATGACGCTGGTCTCAGAAGCTATTTCCAACAGTCTCAAGGAGCAAACCTTGATACCAGATGCCTTGGAAAATCTTGCCAAATCGACTGTGCGTAATCGTCAAAAGGTGGAGCAGACCATTCTCCCACTCAAAGAAAATACGCTCTACTATGAGAAAACTGAGCCGACAAGACCTAGTCAAGCTGAAGTAGCTGATTATCAGGTAGAATTGACTGATGAAGGACAGGATTTGACCCTGTTTGCCAAAGAAACCTTGGATCAGCTAACCAAGCCAGCAAAACTGCATTTTGCAGAGAGAAAGCCTGCTAACTACGACCAATTAGACCATCCAGAGCTAGACTTAGCAAGTCTTGATAAGGCCTATGACAAGCTGGAGCGAGAAGAATCATCAAGCTTCCCAGAGTTGGAATTTTTCGGGCAAATGCATGGAACCTATCTCTTTGCCCAAGGGCGAGATGGGCTCTACATCATAGACCAGCATGCGGCTCAGGAACGGGTTAAGTACGAGGAGTATCGTGAAAGTATTGGCAATGTTGACCAGAGCCAGCAGCAACTCCTAGTGCCCTATATCTTTGAATTTCCAGCGGATGATGCCCTTCGTCTCAAGGAAAGAATGGCACTGTTGGAGGAAGTTGGGGTCTTTCTAGCAGAGTACGGAGAAAATCAATTCATCTTACGTGAACATCCTATTTGGATGGCAGAGGAGGAAATTGAGTCAGGTATCTATGAAATGTGCGACATGCTCCTTTTGACCAAGGAGGTTTCGATCAAGAAATACCGAGCAGAGCTAGCCATCATGATGTCCTGCAAGAGATCTATCAAGGCCAATCATCGTATCGATGACCATTCGGCCAGACAGCTCCTTTATCAACTTTCTCAATGTGACAATCCCTACAACTGTCCCCACGGACGTCCTGTTTTGGTGCATTTTACCAAGTCAGATATGGAAAAGATGTTCCGACGCATTCAGGAAAATCACACCAGTCTCCGTGAGTTGGGGAAATATTAAACTAAAAGGAAAACTATGTACGAATATTTAAAAGGAATCATTACTAAAATTACTGCTAAATACATTGTTCTTGAAGTCAACGGTATTGGTTATATCCTGCATGTAGCCAACCCCTATGCCTATTCAGGTCAGGTTAACCAAGAAACTCAAATTTATGTGCATCAGGTCGTGCGTGAGGACGCTCATCTGCTTTATGGATTTCGCTCAGAAGATGAGAAAAAGCTCTTTCTTAGTCTGATTTCGGTATCTGGGATTGGTCCTGTGTCAGCTCTCGCTATTATCGCTGCCGATGATAATGCTGGCTTGGTTCAAGCCATTGAAACCAAGAACATCACCTACTTGACTAAGTTCCCTAAAATTGGCAAGAAAACAGCCCAGCAGATGGTGTTGGACTTGGAAGGTAAGGTAGTAGTTGCAGGAGATGATCTTCCTGCCAAGGTGGCAGTGCAAGCTAGCACTGAAAACCAAGAATTGGAAGAAGCTATGGAAGCCATGTTGGCACTGGGCTACAAGGCAACAGAGCTCAAGAAAATCAAGAAATTCTTTGAAGGAACGACAGATACAGCTGAGAACTATATCAAGTCGGCCCTTAAAATGTTGGTCAAATAGGAGTAGAGCATGACAAAACGTTGTTCATGGGTCAAGATGACCAATCCGCTCTACATCGCCTATCATGATGAGGAGTGGGGCCAGCCCCTCCATGATGATCAAGCATTGTTTGAGTTATTGTGTATGGAAACCTATCAGGCAGGCCTGTCTTGGGAAACGGTGCTCAACAAACGCCAAGCTTTCCGAGAAGCCTTTCATGGCTATCAAATTCAAGCAGTCGCAGAGATGACTGACACCGAATTGGAAGCCTTGTTAGACAATCCAGCTATCATCCGAAATAGAGCCAAGATTTTTGCTACACGCGCTAACGCCCAAGCATTTTTACGACTACAGGAAGAATATGGCTCTTTTGATGCCTATCTTTGGTCTTTTGTTGAGGGGAAAACTATCGTCAATGATGTTCCTGATTATCGCCAAGCCCCAGCTAAAACCGCTTTGTCTGAGAAATTAGCCAAAGATCTCAAAAAAAGAGGTTTCAAGTTCACAGGCCCAGTCGCCGTCTTGTCTTTTCTACAGGCTGCAGGACTAGTTGATGACCACGAGAATGATTGTGAATGGAAAAGCAGGAATTAGTGTGTACAGGTAACTAGCATATCTGAGAATATAGAAAAAAGCTGAGAAATTTTTCCCAGCTTTTTATATATACTATTAGATTTGTTAGAGTGAAGTCAAAAAAGTGATTCCACCTAAAATAACACCAGCTGAATTTGGAATGATTAGTATCCAATCCTTCTTAGGTTCCTTTGTCCATCCATAAATAACCCAGATTAAGCAAGATATAGCAGCTGATAAAGGTTGAAATGGTTGAGCTTTATTTCCCTGTAAATTAGCGATAATTTGAGGTATGTAGGCAATAAATACTATAATTCCAATAAAGGCACCAATAGAACCTACGATTCGATTAATTTTTTGTTTTGTCATATACACCTCCTTCAAAAGGATATCATAGAAATTAGCGAAATGCAATAAATTCAGATACAAATTGTAACGAAAACGAATACAAAAGCACAAAAATAGAGAAACTATTTATTTTTTGTTATAGTCAAAGCGAATGATTTGCTCCTTTGCATCTACATAGGCGTGAACTCCGAAGGGGAC
>NZ_JAJNSA010000105.1:0-8441 GCF_027497875.1 Streptococcus sp. SM3
TGGAGGAAGAGCGGATCCTCTATCTGGATTGTGACATGATCTTTACACAGGATTTATCGCCTTTGTTTGATATTGATCTTAAAGGTTATGGACTGGGGGCAGTGGTCGATAAGCCAACGACGACAGATGGATTTAATGCTGGACTTTTGGTGATTGATAAGACTTGGTGGCAAGAACACCAAGTGACAGAGGAGCTTTTTGATCTCACTCGTGAACACCATCAGCATGTTTATGGAGATCAAGGAATTTTGAATCTGTATTTCAAAGATGCGTGGTTTCCATTACCTTGGACCTATAATTTACAAGTGGGGTCTGATAAGGATCAATACCTCTATGGAGATCTAGACTGGTACGATGCCTTTCAAGGGATTCCGGCGGTCATTCACTACACCTCTCATAATAAACCTTGGACCTCCAAACGCTTCAATCGTTTTCGTGAACAATGGTGGTTTTACTATGCCCTCTCTTGGGAGGAGATTTTACTTCGAAAACCGATTTTGAAGCAAAATTATCAAGACCTAGTGGGAGAATTTCCTTATCATGCTGCCATTTATACCCATACAGCAGATATCCACGAGTTGGAGACGTTGTTAAAAGAGTTGCCAGACGTAGCGATTCATGTCCTTGCCCATAGCCATTTTGGTTTTAATTTGGTGCAATTGGAACGCTACCCCAACCTCTTTCTTTATCCCTCTTTTGATCCCTTGACCAGTCGAAAGGTCATAGAAAAATTGGATTTCTATCTGGATATCAATCCCTATGATGAGGTCGATCAAATCACGCAAACACTCAGTCAACAAGGCCTTCCGATTTTCTCTTTTGAAGGAACCAATCATGTAGAGAATGGTGTGAACCAAGTGTTTGCGGATGATCAGGTGCAGGAGATGGTGGCAGCGATTCGCGATTATTTAAAGAGAAATGAGAAGAAGCATGGAAGCAAATGAAGTAGTCAGTATCATCATTCCCATCTATAATGTAGAAGCTTATTTGAGGCAATGTTTGGAAACGGTTATCCATCAGACTTACCCGAATTTAGAGATCATATTGGTCAATGATGGTTCGCCAGACCAATCAGAAGAGATCTGTAAAGAATTTTTTAGGAAGGATGCGCGTATCCGCTACGTCCGTCAAGAAAATGGGGGCTTGTCTGCTGCTCGGAATACAGGGATTGAGTTAGCTACTGGTGATTACATTACCTTTATTGATCCAGATGACTGGGTGACGGAGGACTATGTAGAAGTGCTCTATCGCCAACTGAAGAAGTATGATGCGGATGTCTCGGTAGCCAACTATAACCTCTATGATGACAGTAGTAGCAAATACTTGATCAAGGTAACGGACGACGATTATTCAGAGACTCTTTATGAGGGGCGAGAAATCATGGACCACGATGCCATCCAGGAGACCAGAGATATGGCCTGGGCTTGTGCCATGATGAAGCTCTATAAGCGTAACTTATTTGAAGGGCTTCGTTTTCCGGTTGGAAAAAATGTTGAAGATAACTTTCTCATGTACAAGCTCTTCTTAAAAGTCCATCGGGTGGTCCATACGGAGAAATGTATTTATTGGTATCGCGTGGGTCGTTCAGATACTCTGTCCCAGGTTTGGACAGAAAAGCGGGTACTCGATGAGATGGAAGCCAAGCAAGAAAAATTGGCTCTTCTTGGGATGTTGGGCTATGATCTGACCTGGCACCGCTATATCTATAAAACGCGGTTGAAACGGGCTCTTGAAAAACTAGAAGAAGCTGGCTTACAAGAGTCAGAAACCTATGAGCGCGTGGTGATCAACCTCAGTTTCGTTGAAACCATGGACTAAGAACTTATTGATGAGAAAGGATCAGCATGTTCATTATTGCATCAGAGCAGACCAGAGAGCTGGATCGTTTGCGAAAATTATTGGACAAACTTGGCCAGCCCTACCGTGTGTTTGTGACCAATCTGGAAACAGATATAGCTGAACAGACAGAGAGTCTGGCGACCTTTTTTACCCAAAAAGACCCGGCATCAAAAGTTGGGAACCCTTTGTTTTTCAATAATTTAGAGGTTCCAGAATTATGGGAATGTTGGACCTTGGGGATCACGACCTATCTTTTTGATGGGGAGGAACGTCGTGCCAATGTGGTTTTACGAGGGGATATCTTGTCGCGAACGGTTGACAGAGTAGAGTGGTTTGGTCAGGGAGAAGAGATCGCATCTATTGATTTCTACAATCGCTATGGTTGGAGAAGCAAACGGAGTCTCCTTACGGAAGCTGGTCAACCATATTTAGACATTTATTTGAACCGTCAGCAAGAAGAAGTCCTGCTTCACTTTGTCTCACAAGGGACTTTTTTGCATCAACCCCCTAAAGGACGGGATCATCTGTATGCCAATAAAGAAGAGCTTCAAAAAGCTGTTCTGAAACAAGTCTTGCCGGAAGATGAAGCCATCCTTTTGATGGATAAAGCATTGTTAGATGTTGTGAAAGAGATACCAAAGGAGCGACTAGCTTACTGTGCTCGTGAAGCTCATGCTCTAGATGAGATCAAAGAGCAGGTTGGCCAGATTTTGTTGGTAGAAGATGGCCTTTTGAGTGAGAAAAAAGACGGAATCACGGCTCTGTCGGGGCTAGTAGACGTGGACCAGGAGAAGTTTCAGCCAGAAGCCTTGGTCATGACGGCTTCTCAAGAGGTCGAAGGCTTATCTAGCCTGGTCCATCAATTCCCACAAGTGACCTTTCACATTGCTGCTTTGACAGCTATGGGTCCGAAATTAACAGATTTAGTGGCTCGACCAAATGTACGCCTCTATCCAGGGATTTCGCTGGGAAATTATGAGAGTTTATTAGCTAGATGTTCTATTTATCTGGATTGCAACCAAGGTGAAGAAGTGATGAACAGTAGTATACGTGCTCTTGAAAATGGGCTAGTCTTGTTTGGTTTAAAGAGCACGGCGCACCAGGAAGCCTATAAAGAATTGAGCACGATTACCGATACAGTCGAAGAAATGAAACAGCAACTAGAAATATTGCTCCAGCATCCAGAGGCCTTCAAAGAAATGTTAAGAGAGCAAGTGCGGATCTTGGAACTGCCAGAAAAAGATGCTCTAAAAGAGATCTTTAAGCGATTAGAGGGAGGAACAGCATGACCATTTATACCTTTAATCTATTAGTGGGATTTGAACCCAATGGGGTCGATGTTGCACAAGCCTCTCGGGCAAAGATGCTCCGCGATTTGGGGGTGGCAGCTAGGTTCATATTTACGACTTGGCCCACTCCAGAGAAATTAGCCTATTACCTCTCTTTGGGGCATCGGGATGAGGAGTTGCTTTTTGCTCATTTAGGCTTTACAGATCAACAGACTACAGTCCCTCAAAAGACAGTGGGGGCCTTGCAAATGGAGTTTCAACTGACTCGTCTAGATGTTGTTGAAAAAACAGAAAGAGCCATTCGCTATCAATTTGCAGATGGAAACGCCTTGACCTTTCATCTGGATCCCTATCATCCAAACTGTGTCCGCTATGTGGATTATCTTTTATCTGGAAATATGATCAAGCGAGAGTATTATGGAGCTTGTAAACTTGCTACAGAGTATTTTCAGTATGGTAGTGTTCTCAGACGGACCTATCACAATCAAGATGGAAGTATCGCCTTTGAAGAATTGAAGTTAGGTGGAAGCTGGCTCTATAAACTGGGGCCTGAGATTTTGACCAACCATACAGAAGTGATGAGGCGTTTTCTGTCGAAACTTTCGCTCAAAGAAGGGGATCTGATTCTGCTTGATCGGGCTTCGCGCATGGATTTTGCCCGCCCTTTGTTGGAGAAAGATAATCCTTCCAAGCTCGCCATGGTGTTTCATTCGGAGCATGAATTTGAAAATGGCCATCTCAACTATGAGTACTATTATGTGTTCAAGTATGCCAAACGCTTCGATTACTTCATCACGGCGACGGATCTTCAAAAAGAAGTCTTGGAGCAGACACTTGCCAAACAAGGATGCCAAGGAATTCCGATCTATAGTATTCCAGTAGGGCATCTAGAAGAATTGACGGAATCACAAGGAGATCGACCTCCCTTTAGCGTGATCACAGCTTCCCGTTTGGATCCAAGAAAACGCATCGATTTAGCCATTCGAGTAGTGGCTCAAGCACAGAAACGACTCCCTGCCCTTCAGTTTGATATTTATGGAAAGGGTGGCGAAGCGGATAACTTGCGACACCTGATTCAGGAGTTGGAAGCACAAGACTCTATTCATCTACGTGGACATGCGGATCTAAAGCAGATCTATCCTTGCTATCAAGCCTACCTCACCACTTCTCAGTGGGAGACCTTTGGTTTGACCTTGATGGAGGCGGCTGGAGCAGGTTTGGCCTTGCTCGGCTTTGATGCCCGTTATGGCAATCCAACTTTTATAAAAGAGGGTGAAAATGGCTTTTTGGTACCTTATAGCGAGACAGTGCCAGAAGAACAATTGGTGAAAGAGTTGGCAGACAAGCTGGTTCAGCTCTTTGAAAGTGACCTTGCCCCATTTCATCAGGCTTCTTATGACTTGGCTTCTTGCTACCTCGCATCTCATGTCCAGGAACTCTGGAAAGAAACTCTAATAGAGATGGGACAATTAGGCGAAAAAGCAATATAAAATGAAGAATCTGTAGCGACAAAAAAGTCCTACAGATTTTTTCTAAGGCAAGCAAATTGAGCTAAATTATGGTAAAATAGAGGGTATTGAAAAATCATCAATTCACGAAAGGAAGCAAGATGAAAATTACGCAAGAAGAGGTAACCCACGTTGCCAATCTTTCAAAATTGAAATTCTCTCCAGAAGAGACAGCTGAGTTTGCGACAACTTTGTCGAAGATTGTCGACATGGTGGAATTGTTGGAAGAAGTGGACACAACCGGTGTAGCCCCAACAACGACCATGGCGGATCGTAAGACCGTATTGCGTCCGGATGTTGCTGAAAAAGGGACAGACCGTGACCGCTTGTTTAAAAATGTACCTGAAAAAGATAACTACTACATCAAGGTGCCAGCTATCCTAGAAGATGGAGGAGATGCCTAATGTCATTCAACCATAAAACCATTGAAGAGTTGCACGACCTCCTTGTCTCTAAGGAAATTTCAGCAACCGAATTGACTCAAGCGACACTTGACGATATCAAGGCGCGTGAAGAAGCAGTCAATGCCTTTGTGACGGTGGCTGAAGAAGCGGCCCTTGCACAAGCCAAGGCCATTGATGAAAAAGGAATCGATGCAGATAATCTTCTATCAGGGATTCCATTGGCAGTGAAAGATAACATCTCTACTGACGGCATCTTGACAACTGCGGCATCAAAAATGCTCTATAACTATGAGCCTATCTTTGATGCGACAGCAGTTGCTAACGCCAAAGCTAAAGGTATGATTGTTGTCGGAAAAACCAACATGGACGAGTTTGCCATGGGTGGATCTGGTGAGACTTCTTACTATGGACCAACCAAGAATGCTTGGGACCACAGCAAGGTGCCTGGTGGATCTTCTAGTGGTTCAGCAGCTTCTGTCGCTTCAGGGCAAGTCCGTTTGTCCCTTGGTTCAGATACCGGTGGTTCTATCCGTCAACCGGCTGCTTTTAATGGGATTGTTGGTCTCAAACCTACTTATGGAACGGTTTCCCGTTTTGGTCTCATTGCTTTTGGTAGCTCACTCGACCAAATTGGTACTTTCTCACCAACAGTTAAGGAAAATGCCCTCTTGCTCAATGTCATTGCCAGTGAAGATGCCAAGGATTCAACATCTGCACCTGTTCGTGTAGCAGACTTTACTTCTAAGATTGGTCAAGACATTAAAGGTATGAAGATTGCCCTTCCTAAGGAATACCTCGGGGAAGGGATTGACCCAGAAGTCAAAGAAACCATCCTTAATGCGGCGAAACACTTTGAAAAATTGGGAGCAACTGTCGAAGAAGTTAGCCTTCCACACTCTAAATACGGGGTTGCCGTTTACTACATCATCGCTTCATCTGAAGCATCTTCAAACTTGCAACGTTTCGATGGGATTCGCTATGGTTTCCGTGCGGAAGATGCCAAGAACTTGGATGACATCTATGTGAACACTCGTAGCCAAGGCTTTGGTGATGAGGTTAAACGTCGGATCATGCTGGGTACCTTTAGTTTGTCATCTGGTTACTACGATGCTTACTACAAGAAAGCTGGTCAAGTTCGTACCCTCATTATCCAAGACTTCGAAAAAGTCTTTGCGGATTACGACCTTATCCTTGGTCCAACAGCTCCAAGCGTGGCCTTTGATTTGGATTCGCTCAACCATGATCCGGTTGCCATGTACTTGGCTGACCTCTTGACCATTCCAGTCAACTTGGCAGGTCTTCCAGGGATTTCGATTCCCGCAGGTTTTGCGCAAGGTCTTCCGGTTGGGTTGCAGTTGATTGGTCCCAAGTATTCTGAAGAAACCATCTACCAAGCTGCAGCTGCCTTTGAAGCAACGACGGATTACCACAAGCAACAACCCCTTATTTTCGGAGGTGACAATTAATGAACTTTGAAACAGTCATCGGACTTGAAGTCCACGTTGAATTGAATACAAACTCAAAAATTTTCTCACCAACCTCTGCTCACTTTGGGAATGAGCAAAATGCCAATACCAATGTGATTGACTGGTCTTTCCCAGGGGTGCTTCCTGTCTTGAACAAGGGTGTTGTGGATGCTGGTATTAAGGCTGCTTTGGCGCTGAATATGGATATCCATCAGCACATGCACTTTGACCGTAAGAACTATTTCTACCCTGATAATCCAAAGGCTTACCAAATTTCGCAATTTGACGAGCCGATCGGTTACAACGGTTGGATTGAAGTGCAATTGGAAGACGGCTCAACTAAGAAAATTGGGATTGAACGGGCCCACTTGGAAGAAGATGCTGGTAAGAACACGCACGGAACAGACGGTTTCTCTTATGTAGACCTTAACCGTCAAGGGGTTCCATTGATCGAAATCGTTTCTGAAGCAGATATGCGTTCTCCTGAAGAAGCCTACGCCTATTTGACAGCCCTCAAAGAAGTTATCCAATACACTGGTATTTCAGACGTCAAGATGGAAGAAGGATCGATGCGGGTGGATGCCAACATTTCCCTTCGCCCATACGGCCAAGAGGAATTTGGTACCAAGACGGAGTTGAAAAACTTGAACTCCTTCTCAAACGTCCGTAAAGGTCTTGAATACGAAGTGGAGCGCCAAGCGAAAATCTTGCGTTCAGGTGGGGTCATTCGTCAAGAAACACGCCGTTATGATGAAGCCAACAAGAGCACGATTCTTATGCGTGTCAAAGAAGGAGCGGCGGATTACCGTTACTTCCCAGAACCAGACCTACCACTCTTTGAAATCTCAGATGAGTGGATTGAGGAAATGCGTACGGAGTTGCCAGAGTTTCCAAAAGACCGTCGTGCTCGCTACGTGGCAGAACTTGGCTTGTCTGATTATGATGCCAACCAATTGACAGCGACGAAAGTCACTTCTGACTTCTTTGAAGCAGCTGTAGCCCTTGGTGGCGATGCCAAACAAGTGTCTAACTGGCTCCAAGGTGAAGTGGCACAATTCTTGAACGCAGAAGGCAAAACGCTAGAAGAAATCCAATTGACACCAGAAAACTTGGTAGAAATGATTGCCATCATCGAAGATGGAACGATTTCATCTAAGATTGCCAAGAAAGTCTTCGTTCACTTGGCGAAAAACGGTGGTGGAGCGCGTGAATACGTCGAAAAAGCTGGCTTGGTACAGATTTCAGATCCTGAAGTCTTGATACCAATCATCCACCAAGTCTTCGCAGACAATGAAGCAGCCGTAGCCGACTTCAAGTCAGGTAAACGGAATGCGGACAAGGCCTTCACAGGTTTCCTAATGAAAGCAACCAAAGGCCAAGCCAACCCACAAGTAGCCCTCAAGTTACTTGCCCAAGAATTGGCGAAGTTGAAAGAGGATTGATAGAAAAAGAACCAGCCGAGAGGTTGGTTTTTACTATCCATAAAATTGTGTTAGAATAGGAAAGACCATTACATATCAACTAGCATTAGGAGGAGTCACATGAACAAATTTTTAAGAGTTTTATTTATCCTAGTCATTATCGCTATGTCTGGAGCGATTATCTTCCAACTATTCTTTCCATCCTATATGGGAAGTCATTCGGGATATGGTATTTCTGTCGGTTGGCAACGGGAGATTGGGATTTGGAATATGGCAGTCCTTGTGATCCTGATTGCTGTCAATCTCAAATACGATTGGTTTTATCTTCGAACGGTTCTATTGGCTTTGATCCTAGGTGGGCTTGGGATCGGTACTAATCATCTCTTCAGTTATTTTCACTATCATCTGCCGGTCAATGGGATCGGTGCGCTTGAAAATTATCTCCTAGTCCTTGGTTGGATTGTTGGGTGGAGATTGGAATCTTCTCGGATCAAGAAGAAATAAGAAGGAGCAG
>NZ_JAJNSA010000106.1:0-8252 GCF_027497875.1 Streptococcus sp. SM3
CAAGGACAAGGTTTCAGACTTGGTGAGCTATTCAGGAAGCAGTCATACCAGTACGGTCATGAACTATAACTTTCTCATGAATCAGGTCAAGAACTTGGACAACTCGATCATCCAGTATGAAAGTAATCATGCGAGTCAGGATTTGGTTGCCTTTAAGGAACTCTTGTCTGCGACCAAGGCCTTGATCGCAGAGCATGCAGGGAAGACACGGACTGTAGGGACTTATCAGTCGGGTGATTTCGCCAAACTCCAGTCTGTCCAACGCTTTGCGATTGCCTACAAACAGGCAACCAAGCAGATGGAGAGTCGTGTTGAACGCGTACAAGCTGCTCAGGAGCGGGACAAGGCTCGTTTTGAGGCCTTGGCTGCGGAGGATCGAGCCAAGAACGGTTGGAAAGACCTAGCTATTGGTGTGGTGACCGTTGCGTTTAGTATTCTTGCGATTGTAGGAAGCATGGGTTTTGCGACACCCTTGGTTGTTGGGGCTGGCTTAACCGCAGGACTGGGGTCGTTTGCTTATGGGACCTCTAATGCAGCGGAAGGGATTCATAATATCCAACTTGGGAATGCAGGGGATATCCATACCAAGGCAAAAAATCCTATCCGAGATACGCTTTTCATGGGGAATGACAAGCTGTATCATGATGTTGGGAATGTCTTTGTGACGGCGAGTGCTATCATGATTCCCATAGGGCAGACTCAGAGCGTTGTCAAGGGGTTGACCCAGTTTGCGATAGGGGAAGCCGGCGCCTATACAGCGGGTCAGGTAGCCTATCATGGGACTAAGCTCCTAGGTGGAAGTGAGGAAGATGCCCAAACCGCAAACTTTATCGGGAATATCGTAGGAGGTTATGTGGTCTCCTCAGCAGCCAGCAAGTTTAGTCTCAATAAGGTGAAAGTAGAGGTCGAAGCACCGAAGTATAACCGCGAGCAGATTCTGAAGAATCTGAAAGAAAGTAAACTTGCGAGGGAATCCAGTAACTTTGACCAGTATCTGGCGAAGGAGAAATTCCAGAAAACCTTGATGAGTATGGAACCGATGGACCGTCAGAGATATCTTCAATGGCACAAATATGCGGAGGCAGGTATCGAACCATCTGATAGAGTCAAATTAAGAAATTGGTCATATCCACCTGAGCCAGAATTTTACCTTAAAAATAAAAATGTATATGATAATCCGGATTATTTTAATCAGCTAACAGGGAATACAATTTATCCAGGAAGTCCCGAGAGTTCCATGGGTAGAGTTGATGGAAGTATATATAAACATGGATTTTTGAATGGCGAATACAAAGAATCTGTTATATTGCCTGGAACTCGAATAAACAGAATTGGTTCTAATCCAACGGGAAGGTATTTCTCTCCTGAAGGAGCAACATTTGGTGAGAAAGCCTTACCTCCTTTTATGAAACTCCAACCGAATTCAGACTACATTGTTCTAAAAGAAATACCAACAAAAGAAGGATTAGTTGCACCTTGGTTTGATGAACCTGGTATGGGAATCCAATATTATACATATTTAACAATTGGTGAATTAGAAAAAGGGAATTTTCTACTTAAATTGAAATAGGAATAATTAAATGCTAATAAAATTAAAAAACAAAATTGAATCCGAAGTTTCAAAAATTGGAAACATAAAATTAGGTGAATTTGGAATTTATTTTTCTGAACAACCTCCCTACTTTCCAGAGGGAATTTCTATAATAGAGGATGGAAATGGAAGGTATAATCTAGTTTTTACTGAGAGAGGAAAAATAACATCCGAGATTTCTAAATTAGATGATGATGAGGTGACTTATCAAATTTTAAAGATAATCATTAAGAATATTTCCTCGCAAAAGATTGATGAAAAGGATGTAGATTTAATTGATAAATTGATCAAAAATAATGAATTTGAGAAAGTTAGTCAAATAGTTGAGAAAGTACAAGAGAATAGATATCAATACGAAAAGGAATTATTTGAGAAAATCAGTCCATTATATACCTCATGGTTCGAAAAAGAGGATCACTAGAAGATGAGAGACGAAGCCAAAGAACGTTTAGAACTGTTATCAGCCATTCAAGATTTAGGATATGAGTCTTTAAGATTTTCTATTTTTAATGATCATAGACCAGGTGAATGGGAAGTTCGAATTGAGTTTGATTCTACTAGTGAACATTATTTTGTTTACGCTACAATGGATCGAGCAAGTTATAACAAAAAATTGGAATTTGATAATTTTGAGGATGCAAAAAATAAATTTATAGAAAAACTAGACCTCACTGTGAAAATAAATAGAGCTTCTATAAAAAGTGGAGAAGTTCCTGAATACTCCTCTCCATTATGGGAGAAAATCGATGATTGATATTGATCACATGAAATGTATAGTTGAACAAGAAATTAAAAAACGTCATTTCGAGAGCTTACATTATGTTCTATTTGACGAGGACAGTAATCTGCCTTGGGCTATTCACCTGTATTTAAAAAATAATAAATTTATAGTTAATAGCAGAGATGATCGTTCCTATATTATTGGGAAATCATGGGAATTTGAGAACTATGAGGAGGCAAAACATTTTTTTATCAAAAAAATGGAAACCTTTATTCAGTTAAATAGACTTGAAATTCAAACTGGGCATCCTCCATATTATCCATCCCCCCTCTGGGATAATCCACAGAATAACAAATAATTCCTTCCTTTTATGATAAAATAAATGAAATAAGAGTTTACTAATATTTTATTGGTAAACTCTTACTTTACAAGGACGGCTATTACCAGATTGATAGTGATCTTCATACAAAGCTACCTGGTCAGGTATTTACAAACCTTCATAGTGCTTTAAAGAGCTCACGGGACGATTTGAAGAGTGAGATTGAGGTCTTGAACACGACCAAGGACAACATTTCAGATTTGGTGAGCTATGAGGGAAGCAGTCATACCAGCACGGTCATGGACTATAACTTCCTCATGAATCAGCTCAAGAACTTGGATACCTCCATCACTCAGTATGAGAGTAACCATGCGAGTCAAGATTTGGTCGCCTTTAAGGAACTTCTGGCTGCGACTAAGGCCTTGATAACAGAACATGCAGGGAAAACACGGACTGTAGGGACTTATCAGTCAGGAGATTTCGCCAAACTCAAGTCTGTTCAACGCTTTGCGATAGCCTACAAACAGGCGACCCAGCAGATGGAGAGTCGCGTTGAGCGTGTACAAGCAGCTCAGGAGCGAGACAAGGTCCGTTTTGAAGCCTTGGCTCGATCAGATAAGGGTTGGAAAGACATGGCTGTTAGCGCATTGACTATCATTGTCGGAGTGACAGCCATCGTAGTTACATTGGGCTCTGCGACTCCTTTAGTTGTTGCAGGCGGTATAGTGGGTCTTGGGACAACAGCCTATGGGGCTTCTAATATGTATGAGGCTGATCAGGATATCAAACTTGGGAATGCAGGGGATATTCAGACTAAAGCAGGAAATCCCATCAGAGATACGCTTTTCATGGGCAATGACAAGCTGTATCATGATGTTGGGAATGTCTTTGTGACGGCGAGTGCCATCATGATTCCCATAGGGCAGACCCAGAGTGTTGTCAAGGGGGTGACCCAGTTTGCGATAGGGGAAGCAGGTGCCTATACAGCGGGTCAGGTTGCCTATCACGGGACCAAGCTCCTAGGTGGTAGTGAGGAAGACGCCCAAACCGCAAACTTTATCGGGAATATCGTAGGAGGTTATGCGGTCTCCTCAGCAGCCAGCAAGTTTAGTCTCAATAAGGTGAAAGTAGATGTCGAAGCATCGAAGTATAACAGCGAACAGATTCTGAAGAAAGACTTAAGGCCATATACTGGTGATTTGATGGATCCAATTGAAGCTAAGAGGTATAGCGATTATTGGCGTAGTAAAGGTATGGGATCTGAAGAAACATGGCAAGACTTTAAAAAGAATATACCAAATGGTACAATTGACGATTACAATAAAATATTGTATGAGCAAGATGCATGGCCACTAAACGTCAAACCTTCTTTTAAAATTCTTAAAGGAGGAGATACATTTGAAATGGCAATGGCTCCACGAGGTGAACAGTTGGATACATGGCCTGGAAAATTTGCTACAGATATAAATACAATATCGGACAAACAATATGTTAGAGACAGATTGGCAGTAAAGTATAATTGGAAAGCTGATATTGATAGAGTTGTTCAATATAGGGTTAAAGAAGGGAGTGAAATCCCTGCCAATGTAGGACCTATTGGACCTCAAATAGACTTGGAAATCAACAGGTATTTGCCAGGCGGTCCCAATCAGATTGAAATGCTGATGGGGAGAGAAAGAATGAATTTTTTAGAGATAATTGGAATTCGTAACATAGAATAGGGAAAGGATAGTTTATATGAGAGTTAGATATACTGACAAAAGTGTTAAGTGGGAAAATAATGGAAAAACCATAGAAATTAACATAGAAAATATAATATTTGCAGATTTTGATAAAGATAAAAATGCTATTTTTATTGGAGTTGGAAAAAATTTTACTGCATCAGATTTTTACTATTACTCTATCGACGGGGTGTTAATATTCCAATATCATGATTCGACTGACATTATTTCCTGGGGCTATAATCAAAAACATGAAATAGAGATTCCTTATAAAGAAACAGTCTCTTTCTATCCTAATCAAAAACTGATTTTAGTTATTTATAGAACTTCATCTAAACAAACTTCGGTAACTGAGATGAAAATATTTGATTTGTATGGTAATCTTACTTATCAAGCTAAATCTCCTGAGGGTTATACTATGATTTATGTCACAGATGTTCTCAGTAACCAAATAAAGGTTATTTGCGATGCAGTTATTGAGGAGAATCTAGATTCCTACGGTCGCGATCGTTTTCATTTCCTATTAAATCTAGATACAGGCAAATGGACAAAACTTGGTTTAGCATATTAAAATCTAAACTAGAGTCATCGAGTTCAGCTTTATAAAATTTACAATATTTTAATACTAGAGTTTTACCATCTCCTGAGGGATATCAAGTCGACCATCAGTATGAAGTGGTGAAGGACATTAGGTAAATATGAACCTACAATTAGACCTGACGGGACTCAAGATTGGAGTACACCTGGTCCAAATTCATACATCAGCAAGGCTGGAGATACCACTTACTTTAGCTTAGGGGATGATTGGAATAAATTGACGGAGGTCTATCATTTAGATAGCCGTGGAGAACAAATGTTTGAAGCATTTAATAAGCCAGCATTGGATGATACAGTTGCGCAAGGCAAGACTATTCGATTTTCTCATGATCCACGTTTAAAAATTTATGAAAAATCAGCCTTGAGATGGGAATGGGATTATTTACGAGCACAACATGGATATAAAGATATAGATTTTATAGGAGGATATTGGTATGCAGACAAATAGTATGTTAGAACAAGCAAGAGAAACTCGAAAGAAAATTAGGAAAGTTTTTATGGATAAAGTTGATACTATTGCAGCTTATGATATAGTTGATGAACCAAATCATCAAATGTTTAAATTGAATTTTGCAGCTTATGATTACTTTTGGATTCAATTTAGTTACGATAATGATTTATGCGGATTCTCTATTATTTTAAATGATCAATTTGGCGTATCGCTTGAAAGCGAAATGCGTAGCTATATGGGAACCACGGATTGGGATAGTTATTTAAAAGAGATCATGGCAGAGATTGAGTTACGCATTCCCGATAAGTTTTTAAAAGCTAAGGGTTGGTTGTAAAACTTGTTTAAACTATAGTTTTACAAAGATGCTTGATACCAGATTGATTCAAGCAATCATGCAAAGTTACCAAGTAAGGTATTTACAAACCTTCATAGTGCTTTAAAGAGCTCACGGGACGATTTGAAGAGTGAGATTGAGATCTTGAACACGACCAAGGACAAGATTTCAGACTTGGTGAGCTACGAAGGAAGCAGTCATACCAGTACAGTCATGAACTATAACTTCCTCATGAACCAGCTCAAGAACTTGGATACCTCCATCACTCAGTATGAAAGTAATCATGCGAGTCAGGATTTGGTTGCCTTTAAGGAACTCTTGTCTGCGACCAAGGCCTTGGTCGCAGAGCACGCAGGGAAGACACGTACGGTAGGGACTTATCAGTCAGGAGATTTTGCCAAACTCCAGTCTGTTCAACGCTTTGCGATAGCTTACAAACAGGCGACCCAGCAGATGGAGAGTCGTGTTGAACGCGTACAAGCTGCTCAGGAGCGGGACAAGGTCCGTTTTGAAGCCTTGGCTCGATCAGATAAGGGTTGGAAAGACATGGCTGTTAGCGCATTGACTATCATTGTCGGAGTGACAGCCATCGTAGTTACATTGGGCTCTGCGACTCCTTTAGTTGTTGCAGGCGGTATAGTGGGTCTTGGGACAACAGCCTATGGGGCTTCTAATATGTATGAGGCTGATCAGGATATCAAACTTGGGAATGCAGGGGATATTCAGACTAAAGCAGGAAATCCCATCAGAGATACGCTTTTCATGGGGAATGACAAGCTGTATCATGATGTTGGGAATGTCTTTGTGACGGCGAGTGCCATCATGATTCCCATAGGGCAGACCCAGAGCGTTGTCAAGGGGGTGACCCAGTTTGCGATAGGGGAAGCCGGTGCCTATACAGCGGGTCAGGTTGCCTATCATGGGACTAAGCTCCTAGGTGGAAGTGAGGAAGACGCCCAAACCGCAAACTTTATCGGGAATATAGTAGGAGGCTATGTGGCTTCCTCAGCAGCCAGCAAGTTTAGTCTCAATAAGGTGAAAGATGCCTTTTCTACGAATACAAAAAAATACACTCTGAATAGTGATCGATTATCAAATCTAGAACTATATACATCTCCAGAAATAAAAGCTAAAATCAATAAGGCGGGTTATAGCCTGGAGGACTTTTCGAACTTAGTAGATGCAGATACGACTTTATCAGCTAAAACAGATGCCTTTGTCAAAGCTGTTCGCAAAGAGATTGGTATACCAGCTCCTAAAACCAAGATGAATAAAACGATACCTACAGAGTTTGTTGAATCATATCTCAGCGGAGAACGTAATTATTTTGCAGGTTTTGTCTCGGTTGATGAGCATTCAAAATCATTAACTACTCTTCCAGAAATAGTTGAAGGAAATCGATTAGACTACCCCAATACTCCTTTTGACTTAGAAAAGACCAAGACCTATGCAAAGATATCATTTTTCTTGGATGAAGCAGATAAGCTAGATATTCCATTCGGTGAACTTGATAATGCGAGTTATCCTTTTACAGGTCGAGGTTTTACAGGTTCTAAGAATATCATATTACCGGAGTATAAATTGATGGAAGAACATGTATTTAAGAATGGAGATATGATAAGCATTTTTGAAAGTAAAACTGGTAAAGTTATGAAACAATACGGTTTTACTAAAGATAAAGGCTGGATAGTATTGGAATGAGGGATAGTAATGTACGCAATTTATAAACAAAACAAATTTGAAGCGGAATATGAGAACAAGCATGAAGTAATTTTATATAGTCGTGTTAAATTTAAAGATTTTCAAAATTATATAAGTCCTTGGGGGAGGATATCTGATAATGTATTTACAAAAAAAGTCAAGATGGAAGAGCTAGACTATCTATACAGTATTCATTATGAGATTCAATATAAGGGGCATTCTTTTCATGTTAGTAGTGGGATGATTCGAAGGAATGTTGAGAAAGATTGGTTTGAAATAATACCAAGCGCCAACCAAAATCAAATAAAGGATGAGTTGGGATTCAAGCAGATAAACAAATTAGAATGGGCAAAAGAGATTAGCCGAAAAGACATTGAAGTCTTAAAAATAATTGAAACACCTTTAGGAATCTTTAAAGATCAGGGAGTTAAGGCAAAAAGTTTAGAAGGCCAAGCCATTGATAACTTTTTAAATTCTATTGAAAAGTAATTTTTTGATGCTGTATCGCCATTGAAATAGCCTGTAAGGAACTTGTTTATACACTGTTAGTTGTAGGCAAGTTCCTGTTTTTACATTAAGTGAGAATCTCCAAGGTCAGGCCATCTCGAGTATGCGCCGTTACCTAGTAGAGGTGCATGGGACTCTTCTTCAGACTCTGGTCAACCTGATGAATGACTACTCAACTAACCTCCTACTGTACAAGGATGGTTACTACCAGATTGATGGTGATCTTCATACAAAGCTTCCAAGTAAGGTATTTACAAACCTTCATAGTGCTTTAAAGAGCTCACGGGACGATTTGAAGAGTGAGATTGAG
>NZ_JAJNSA010000107.1:0-8226 GCF_027497875.1 Streptococcus sp. SM3
TTTCTTTACCTTTTTCGTCTACGTAAGTGATGATAACATCACCTTCTTTAGGTTTCGTTGGATCTTCTTTCAATTTGTAGACGTAAGTGACATTCTTATCACCTTCAACAACTTTACCAGTTGTAGCATCATCACCTGTCCAGTGACCTTGTTCGTCGACTTGACCTACTGGGTAGTTACCGGCTGGTACCAATTCGTATGTCTTACCTTGGAATTCGATTTCTTTTGGACGGTTGTCTACTACTGTATCGTAGTCTTTATCAACTGGTTGATCTTTTTCGTCAGTAACATCGTCTTTAATCTTGTTACCATTAACGTCAACATAGTGTACGTAGACATTACCCTTAGGTTGTGCTGGTTGTTCTTTGAGTTTGTAGATGTAAGTGACGTCTTTACGTCCTTCGATAACCTTACCTGTTGTAGCGTCTGATGACTCAAGGTGACCTTGTTCGTCAACTTTACCTACATTGTAGTTACCGGCTGGTACCAATTCATATGTCTTACCATTGTATTGGATTTCTTTTGGACGGTTGTCAATTACTGTATCGTAATCTTTATCAACTGGTTGATCTTTTTCATCAGTGACATCATCTTTAATTGTGTTACCGTCAGTGTCTTTATAGTGAACGTAAACGTCACCTTTCACTTCTTTATAAACGTAAGTGATTGTTGATTTAGGTTTATCAACTTTACCTTTAATTGGATCAGATGATTCAAGGTGTCCGTCACCGTCAACTTTACCTACTGGGTAGTCACCTTTTGGTACGATCTTATAAGTCTTACCGTCTGGAGTCTTGATAGTATTAGGTTTTTCACCTTCCTCAGTTGTGTTATATGGTGTGTCATATGGTGAGTTTGGTGTGTCTTGACGAGGTTTTTGGATTTCTTTACCATCATTCTCACGGATGTAAGTGATGATTACTTCACCAACTTTAGGTGTTTCACTTTCAGACATCGATGAAGAATTTGAAGCTGAAACAGACACAGATGTAGAAAGTGAGTTTGATACTGATTCAGATGCTGATACTGATTGACTTACCGATACAGAAGTTGAAGCAGATGCTGATACTGATTGGCTCGCTGATACTGAAGCTGATTCTGATGTAGAAGCTGATACTGAGGCTGACTCAGACGCTGACGCTGATGCAGATTCTGATGTAGAAGCTGACACTGAGGCTGACTCAGACGCTGACGCTGATGCAGATTCTGATGTAGAAGCTGATACTGAGGCTGACTCAGACGCTGACGCTGATGCAGATTCTGATGTAGAAGCTGACACTGAGGCTGACTCAGACGCTGAAGCTGATGCAGATTCTGATGTAGAAGCTGATACTGAGGCTGACTCAGACGCTGACTCAGACGCTGACGCTGATGCAGATTCTGATGTAGAAGCTGATACTGAAGCTGACTCAGACGCTGACGCTGATGCAGATTCTGATGTAGAAGCTGATACTGAGGCTGACTCAGACGCTGAAGCACTTGTTGATTCAGATGTTGATGCGCTTGTTGATTCAGATACTGATTTACTTGTTGATTCTAATTCGGATGTTGAGGTGCTTGCTGATTCAGACGTTGATGCGCTTGCTGATTCAGATACTGATTTACTTGTAGACTCAACTGTTGATTTGCTTTCTGAAGTAGATGCTGATACTGATTCAGACAATGATTTGCTTGCTGATTCAACTTTTGATTGACTCAATGATGCTGAAGCTGATTCTGATGCAGATTTAGAAGCTGATGTTGTATCCGATTGTGATTGTGATACAGATTGTGACTTAGACACTACTTCTGAAAGCGATTGTGATTTAGATGTCACTTCTGATACAGATTGTGACTTAGACACTACTTCTGATGTTGATTGTGACTTAGATACTACTTCTGATGTTGATTGTGACTTAGACACTACTTCTGATTCAGATAGAGATTGTGACTTAGACACAACTTCTGATTCTGATGCAGAGTTTGAGAATGATTGTGATTGAGATGCAGACTCAGAATCACCCAATTTCTCGAAGTAATAGTTCACATCAGTTGATGGCTTAATCGCAGTTGGAACTGAGTAGTTGTTTGAGAATGAGGAGAAACCTTTTAATTCTGTATAAGTAATGCTGCCATCTGGTTGAGTTACCTTAGATTTTGCAACAACATCCGCATTACGTCCGGCAATCAAGTTCCATTTGTTATTCCCTTGACCAGCTGGTGTTAATGATGCGTCTGGCGCACCCGTAAACGGTTTATCAAAAGCTTCAGTCACTTTTGTTTCATCGTGCGTAAGGTTAACTTTTTCTGTATTAGACAGCCAACCAGTAATTACTAGGGAGCCGCTACCTGCAGTTTCGACAACATCAATATGGTAGTCACCATTTTTGCTATTTACAGTAGTCGTTTTCGATTCAGTAGCTTTCCAAGTATCGCCAGCTTTATTTACAGATGATGTGTAAAGAAGTGTGTATTTAGATACATCTTCTGTACCAATATCAGATGTTGTAAAATTGTTCACTTGAGATGGATCAAGAGCGTAGATTTTCGTTACTGTTGAACCATTTGTATCCACGATTTCAATAATACGTTTCATGTAGTAGTGGTTTGCTCCACCTTGAAGTTCGACAAGTTTTTGACCAACAACACCCTTACCAAGGATACCAGATGTTTTTTGAGTTGAGTCAGTTGTTGCTGCTACATGTTTGTAACCAGGGATATCACGGTTGTTTGAAGCTGTAAATTGTTGTCCTGCAAGACCCGTTTGTGTATAGCTTGCTAAATCTGTTTCATTTCCAGTAGGTTTGTATAGTTGACCTGGAGTAGAACTTCCTTCGATAAGTTTATAGTGAGTTGTTTGATCAACTGTAGCATAAGGAACAGAAGTTTGAACGTTTGGCTTGTCTTCACCTACGTTACCTGGGTAGTTGGTATCACGGATTTGAAGTGTTTCATACTCAAGGTTTGCATTTACCAATGAGAAGGTAACGTTTCCTGGATCAGTGCCGTTAGCACCTTTATAAGTCAAAGTGTTGGTTACATCAGAGTTATTGTTGGTGATGTAGCTTGGAAGTGAGATATTGCTTTCACCCGCTTTGATTGTACGTGTGTAAACTTCTGAACCATCAGACTTCTTCACAATACGCAAGTAAACATCTGGGTTAGCTGAAAGGCTACCAGTGATGGCAGAACGATCTACTGAAAGAGTAGCATAGTAATCAAAGTTGGTTTTAGCCCCAGTAGTGTGGTTCGTCTTAAGGAATTGCCATACACCGAAAGTGAAACGATCAGCGTTTGGATCCAAAGCATAACCAGATTTATTGAAAGCTGCATCTTCAATCGTTGCACCGTTCGCATCTGTAATAACTGGAATTGTCGTTCCATTAGTGCTTGTTGAGATTGGTGACAACTGTGCTGAAATAGCAGGAGCACCATTTACTGTTGTATTGCCAGTAAATCCTGCTGCAGTCAAGGTTGCCATCATGTCATCTACTGATTTGCTCAAACGTTCGCGTTGGTCTGCGTATGATTGAGCTGAAGCATTGGCGTTGATCAAGCTGTTGCTTGCTGTCAATTCTGTTTGAACTTTAGCGATGGCAGCATCAAGTGCTACTTTCTTTTCTGGAGCTGAAACAGTTGCTGAGTAGTCTCCTGCAATCTTGTTCAACAATGCTGCTTCTGAAGCGTTTTGTTCCAAAACAACTTTATCTTCAGCTTTCGCTACTGTTGTAGTGCTTTCTACACTTGCTTCAGAGCCAGCTGCTACAGTTGATTCGCTTGAAGCTGCTGAAAGTTCTTCTGAACCTTGTTCGCTCAATGAAGCTGATAGAGATGCTGACACTTTTACAGATGTTGAGGCAGAAGCGCTAGCTGATTCTGTTGTTGATTGAGATTGAGATTGAGATTCAGTAGTTGACTCAGTTGTTGATGCTGTTGTTGATTCAGACTGAGATTCTGTTGTTGATGTTGTACCAAGTACAGTACTTCCTTGCACTACAAGAGCTTCACTTGAAAGCTCAGATGCAGTCGCAACATCTGATCCAGTTTCATCTGCTTTTGCAGTGTTCGCTACTGTAGCTGCACCAAGAACAGCCCCAGCTGCTACGATCCCTTTGAGCAAGCCACGGCTTGTCATTTCTTTCACTGATACTGCGTCTTCACGCACTTCAGCTACAACAGTCTCTTCGACTTGACCACGAATGACCTTCAAAAGACCAAAGTTAGAAGTCGCAGCACGCAACCAGTTTTTACCTGATTTGATCAATTTGAAACGAGTCACACGATCCGTTTCACGGAATTCACCGTTCGAACGTTTAAAAAACATTTCTGTCTCCTTATTACATTTTTTATTTCCCTTACATTATAGACTAATGTGTCGATTTTTGGAAGCAATTATCCTTAATTATTGCTATTTTTTTATAATTTTTGTTTTAGATAGTAATAAAATCGTTTTCAATAGGATTAATTTGTCAAACCGGGGCAATTTTTTGAAAAAATCCTATAATACTTTGACTTTAGAGGTAAAACAAAAAGCCCCATTTAATAGGGACTTTTCTGATAATTATCTGATTTTTTCCAACATGCTTTCAATATGTTGGATAGATTTTTCTCGTCCAAGCAAGTAGATGGTATCTGGCAATTCAGGACCATGCATTTCACCTGAAACGGCAATACGGATTGGCATAAAGAGATTCTTTCCTTTGATACCAGTTTCTTTTTGAACCGCTTTGATTTGTGGGAAGATATTTTCAGCCACAAACTCATCGTCTGACATGGCTTCAAGTTTTGCCTTGAAAGCTTCAAGGACAGTCGGAACGGTTTCACCAGCCATGACTTCTTTCTCAGCTTCTGTCAATTCTGGGAAGTCTGAGAAGAAGAGGTCTGTCAATGGAACGATTTCATCCACTGACTTCATTTGTGGTTTGTAAAGTTCCACTAATTTCTCAGCCTTGTCTGTCAAACGTCCCGCTTCTTCGAGGAATGGTTTGGCCATTTCAAAGATAGTCTCAAGATCCGCATTCTTGATGTACTCATTGCTCATCCAGTCCATTTTCTTTTGGTCGAAAGCAGCTGGAGACTTGCTGAGGCGGTTTTCATCAAAGAGCTTGATGAGTTCTTCACGAGAGAAGATTTCGTCTTCCCCACCAGGGTTCCAACCTAGAAGAGCGATAAAGTTAAAGACTGCTTCTGGAAGGTACCCTTTCTTACGATAGTCTTCAATGAACTGAAGGGTGTTGGTGTCCCGTTTAGACAACTTCTTACCTGTTTCAGAGTTGATGATCAAGGTCATGTGACCAAATTCAGGCGCTTCCCATCCAAGGGCTTCATAGACCATGAGCTGTTTTGGAGTGTTGGCGATGTGGTCATCTCCACGGATAACGTGAGAGATTTGCATATCGTGGTCATCGATCACAACGGCAAAGTTATAAGTTGGATAGCCATCTTTCTTTTGGATGACCCAATCCCCACCGATATTGCCACCTTCAAATTCGATATTGCCTTTGACCATATCGTGCCATTTGTAGATACCAGACTCATTCACTGCCAAGCGAACCGTTGGAATCACACCGGCTGCTTCACGTTCTGCGATATAAGCTGCTTTTTCTTCTTCGCTCATACCAAGATATTCGTTGATGTAGCGAGGTGTTTCACCTGCTGCTTCTTGGCGTTCACGTTCAGCTGCCAACTCTTCTTCAGTGACGTAAGATTTGTAAGCTTTACCTTCAGCCAAGAGTTGGTCGATATATTTTTGATAGAGTTCCAAGCGCTCTGATTGGCGGTAGTTTTCATGCGTCTCAGGGCTTTCATCCCAGTCCATGCCCAACCAACGAAGGTTTTCAAGCTGTGAACGTTCTCCGTCTTCGACGTGACGTTTGCGGTCCGTATCCTCGATACGGATGATAAAGGTTCCACCATGGTGGCGTGCATACAAGTAGTTAAACAATGCTGTACGAGCATTTCCGATGTGTAGTAGCCCTGTTGGACTTGGTGCATAACGCACACGAATATCTTTTGCCATATTTCTCTCCTCTTATCATGTTCGCTATTTCTAGCTCATTTTTCAATCGTTCCTATTATACCACAAAGAAAGCAGGACTGAAATGAATAAGTGACCTTTCTAGCCTTTCTTCCTATGTATAGGAAAAAAGCCAGAACAAATGCTCTGACTGATATCCAATCTATTGGTATCTTAGCTTAACCGTTCTTCCAATTCAAAGTCGATTGGTAGGGTTTGTAAAAAGTGCTCCAACTCACGTTCCCAGTAGAACCATTCGTGCTTGCCCGGGCTGTGGGTATAGGTGACATCCAAACCTAACTTTTCTAGTTCCTTGACTTCAAAATTATTGGCCTCATAGAGGAAATCCTGCTCCCCACACCAGATCCAGAGCTTGGTCTTCTTATCTGAAAACTTCTTGGTAGCAGTCTCTAGCGAATAGGGACTGGTCGTCCAATCCTCAATCTCTCCAAAGATCCCCTTCCAAAAAGCTGGTTGCTCTAAGTCATTGTTTTCAAAGTCCCGATCGTGGAAACTCAGAGCACCGGAAAAACTAGCCGCATGGGAGAAACGATTTGTCTTGAGAGCCAAGAGCATCGATCCATAGCCGCCCATAGATAGACCCGCAATAAAGGTCTTCTCCCGTTTCTTGGTCATATTAGGGAAGAAGCGAGAAAGAGTCTCTGGCAATTCCTCCGCAATAGCTGTGTAATAGTTGTAGCCATACTGGGTATCTGTGTAAAAGCCATTATTAGTATTAGGCAGGACCACGATCAGATTGGTATTGCGCAAAATGCGCTCCACATTGGTCCGCTTCAACCAGGAATGGTGGTTGCCATTCATCCCGTGTAAGAGATAGAGAACTGGAATATCCGTATCTGCTGGATCTTCTACGCGCGATGCATCGGGATAAAGGACGGACACGCCCCACTCCATCTTCAAGGCTTCTGAATAATACTCAATCTGCATAACTGCCATTTGATTTCCTCTTTCTACTGTTAAAAACACTCGGCAAGCCTTCGGCCGCCAAGCGTTTCCATTTCTTCTATTATTTCACTTCCATCACAACTGGTAGGATGGCTGGACGACGTTTGGTTTGTTCAAATAAGAACTTAGACAAGTTGTCGCGTACCAAACCTTTTAACTCACCCCAGTCAAAGCTGTCTTGTCCCAAATAGTCTTCAACGCTTTGGTTGACCAATTCGCAACTTTCACGAAGAATATCCCGGCTCTTCTTGACATAGACAAAACCACGGGTGTGCACGCGCGCTTTGGAAATAATTTTCTTCTCTTTGCGATTCACCGTGAGCGCCACGATAAAGATCCCGTCTTCTGACAAGACCTTACGGTCACGAAGGACGATATTGCCCACATCACCAATGGCATTCCCATCAATCATGACATCTCCAGCTGAGACGCTACCGGCAGGGACGAAGTCCCCCTTTTCGTACTCCATCACAGTGCCGCGTTTTGGAATAAAGATATTCTCAGGCAAGATTCCGACTTCCATCGCTACCCGCGCATGGGCATCCAATTCGCGGTATTCCCCTTGGATCGGGAAGAGATATTTAGGACGAAGAAGGTTGATCATCAACTGCAAGTCCCGTGCGTTTCCGTGACCAGACACGCGCAAGCTTGACGTGATCAATTTGACAATGCCACCTGCTTGGTAGACCATGTTTTCCACACGAGCCACCACAGCTTCTTTGGCAATCGATGGCGTTGTGACGATGTAGACCAAGTCCCCATCTTTGATTTCCACATAGCGGTGACGGCCAATCGACATCTTGCGCAAACCGTTGATTGGCTCACCCATCCGGCCTGTTTCCAAGATGATCAATTCATGATCCTCGAAACGGCTCATTTCTTTTGGCTTGATCAAGAGTTTTTCATTAGCAAGAGACAATTTGTTCAAGCGAATGGCTGTGCGGACGATGTTTTCCACATCAAACCCTGTCAAGACCACTCGACGGCCAGTCTCAGCTGCGGCGTCAAAGACCTGCTGGATCCGAGAAAGGTTGCTGGCTACCGCCGCCACGATGACACGACCATCCCAGTCTGCAATCGTATCTAAGATGGCATCGCCCACTTCTTGCTCACTGGCAACTTGAATAGTACTATCCGCATTGGCCGAGTCACTCAAGAGAGCAAGCACGCCTTCGCGGCCAATCTCAGCTAGGCGAGCAAAGTCTGTCGCGTAGGACTCGCTGGCAGTTTGGTCAAATTTAAAGTCTCCTGTATAGACGATATTG